>NZ_DASVFL010000326.1:0-5575 GCF_036380075.1 Lentzea sp.
GCCGGGTGACCTGCGCAGGTCACCCGGCCCTCGGCCGTTGCGCTCGTCTCAGCCGAGTCGATGCACGCGGTAGCCGGAGCTGGGGCCACCGAACTCCAGCCCGTTCTCGTCGAGGGCGTTGGAGACGGTGACTCGTCCCTCGGCGAAGACGAGGCTAACGGCCACCATGCCGTCCGCCATGTCCCCGCCGGCCCACTCGAGCAGCTCGACGGCGTCCAGGCGCGCACCCTGGAGAGCGGCCAGCTCGGCGTTGGCGTCGTGCCGCCACACGAACCGGAACACGTGGTCATCCGGGTGGCCCCGGTCGCCGTAGGTCCAGGCCGGGCGACGTACCGGGTCGATGGTGTTCCAGGTCAGGGACAGGTCGTCGAACTTCTGGTGGTCGACCTCGACCTGCTCGTGGCCGAAGTCCAGCAGGACCGGGGCGTCGGCGAACCACTCATCGTCGGTCAGGTCCCAGAGCAGCCAGGCGCGGCGCAGCCGGTGGCCGGTCAGGGCCCGCAGCCGTGCACCGTGCGCGACAGTGATGGCCGGCAGCCCGCGCAGCCGCGCGGGCTCGTAGCCCTGGATGTCGAAGAAGGTCACGCCGGGATTGTCCGCGAGCGGATTGCTCAGGGCAGCCGGGTTTCCGTGCTGATCAACGTCACGCTGCACGACGTGCCCCGCGCGCCTTCGCTGACCCGCACGTTCGACACCACCACGTCGGCCTCGCCGCCGGTCGGCAGCTTGATCCTGGCCGTGCCGCCGTCCAGGGCCTCCGCGGCCGTCGCGGCGCCGGACAGCTGCCAGAGGCCGTCGGTCTCGGTCTCGATCAGGTCCACGCGTTCCAGGTCGGCCGCGTTGCCGTCGGCGTAGACGAGCCGTGCCGGTCCCGAATAGCTGAACATCGCCTCTCCCCTGCGTCGCCCTACGCCTGGAGACACGCATGGCGCGGGCGCGAGGTTCACGTGGTACCTCTGACCCGTGACGCGGTGGACGGTGCACGGCACCCGCAGGATCTACGAGTCGGAGTGGATGAGCGTCGACCTCGACGACGTCGAGGTCCCCGGCGGCGACCGCTTCGAGCACCACGTGCTGCGCCTGCCCTACCCCTCGACGGCCGTGGTGGTGGTCGACGACGAACGCGTGCTGCTGATGTGGCGTCACCGGTTCGCCACCGACGCGTGGGGGTGGGAGATCCCGGCCGGGCGGCTTGAAGAGGGTGAGTCGGCGGAGACTGCGGCGATCCGCGAGACCGAGGAAGAGACCGGCTACAAGGTGGACGTCGAGCCGTTGGTGAGCATCCACCCGATGAACGGCATCAGCTCGCACACCACGCACGTCTTCGTGGGCGGCAACCCGGAGAAGACCGGTGAGCACGACCCCGCCGAGGCCGCGAAGGTGGAGTGGGTGCCGTTGCGGGACGTTCCCGCGTTGATCCGAAAAGGACTCGTCCCGTGCGGAACCACCCTGGCGGTACTTACCACCTACCTCACGCTGAAAGCCTAGAGCGGACCTCCATCAGCGCCTCGCCGAGCAGGTTCAGGCCCAGCCACGCCGAGGGGTCCGACGCGCGCGGATCGGACGCGACCAGTCCGATGCCCCACACGCGGTCCTGCGGGCTCGCTTCGACGAGCACGCGGGAACCCGTGCCCAGCAAGAAGGAACGCAGCGCCGGGTCTTGGCCGAACTTGGCGAGGTTGCCGTCGATGACGATGCCGAGCCGCGACGACTCCCAGACGTCGTCCGAGAAACCCGTGACGCGCCGGCCCAGCGCCTTGGCCTCCGCAGGGGTGCGCGCCGCGAGCACGCGCGCGGCGACCGCGGTGTCGTCGAACAGCAAAAGCCTTGCGCCACATCATGTAGTGCTCGGCGGAGGCGAACTCCTGGCCGTTGGCGACGAACGTGCACGGCCACCACTGCGACAGGCACCCCTTGCCGATGCTGCCGTCGTGCTCGGGCTGATGACCCCAGAAGAACAGGAACTTCACACCCGGACAGTAGGCGACCTAGCCGCGCGACTCCTCCGGGTTTTCGTCCGGCTCCGGCATCTCCGGCTCGCGCCACGCCTCGGCGCGCGTGGGGCCGTTGGCGCGCAGCTCGTTCTCGACCTCCTTCTTCAGGTGGTCGTCCTTCAGGAAACCGTGGGTGTCGCTTCCGCGTTGCGTCATGCACCAAGGCGTACCCACACCGCGGCGGAAATCACTTCGGGAGCGGAATGCCCGTCACGGTGATCGCGGCGCCGGTTGGCGCGAACTGGCCGGAGATCGAGCTGAAAGTCAGCGTGAGCGAGTTCACACCGGCGCTGACCTTCTCGTCCAGCACGACGGTGCCGGAGGTCGTGGTGCCCTGGGTGACGAGGCCGTCCCACTTGCTGCTGGAGGCCGCGTAGGTGCGCTTCAGGTCGTCCAGGACCGCGATGCCGTCCACCGGGAGGGTCATCCTGGCCTGGGAGGCGTTGGTGGCCGTGACGAAGAGCTTCACGCGGCCGTTCGCGGCTTCGACCCGCGTGACCTCCACGGTCAGCATGCCGCGTTGCTGCTTGAACGAACCCGTCCCGACCTTCACGTCGGCCGACGGTTCGGTGGTTTCCATTGCGGCGTCAGGAGTTTCGACGCTGTTGGACGTGGTCGTCGTCGCGGTCGCGTTGGGCTGGGCGGCGGATTTGCCACCGCTCAGTGCAAATTGGATCACACCCAGTAACGCGAGCACGCCGACAGCCACGCCCGCGATGGCGATCACGGTCTTACCTCGGCGCGTGACCCTGCGATGCTGCATGACTTCCTCTGTTCGACCCCCGCGACAAAACACAGCTCCCCCATGAGCGGCGTCCAGTCTCATCTCGATGGGGTGAAACGTCAATGCGCTAGTGTCCGGACGTGTCCCAAGAAGTCGCCGAATTCACGGCTCCGCAGCTGCTCACCACCCACATCGTCGGCTCGGCAGCCGAGGCGCTCGAAGCGGTCCAGGCCGCTGACGTGCTCGACCTCGGTGTCCGCGCCTACAACCGGCTCGTTCCCGACGCCGACGACGCCGACTCGCTGGAAGAGGAGTGGGTGGTCGAGGTCTACACCAGCGCACCTGCTGTCGACCCCGACGCGGACGAGGACTGAGCAGTTCAGAAATCGGGGGCGCTCCGGCCAGGAGGAGTGCCCCCGAACCTGAAGAAATACGTGAAGATTTCAGACGGTCAGAACTGCTTTTCCGCGCACGTGCCCGCCTTCGAGCAGTTTGTGCGCCTTCACCGCGTCCGCCAGCGGAAAGGTTTGTTGCACTTCCACATGCAATGAACCCGCGGCGACGAGATCAACCAGCCATTGCGTCTGCGCGGCATCGGGCCGCGCCCACGTGTTGACCACGCCGTGCTCCAGAGCGCGCGGACCTTCCACAATGGACGTCATCCGCGCCCGGTCGCGCACCAGCCGCAGCGACTGCTCGAACGCGAGCCCGCCCGCGTTGTCCGTCACGACGTCGACCTGCCCGTCCCCGCCCACCAGCTCGGCGACGGCGTCCACCAGCGCGTCCCCGTACGCGACGGGTTCGGCGCCCAGCGACCGCACGAAGTCGTGGTTGCGCGGCGACGCGGTCCCGAGCACCCGCGCGGCACCGAGCTCCCGCGCGATCTGGACCTGGAGGTGCCCGACACCGCCGGCGGCGGCGTGGACCAGCACGACGTCACCGGGACCGGTGCCCACGGCCTTCAGCGACTGCAACGCGGTCAGCCCGGCCAGCGGCAGCGCGGCCGCCGTCACGAAGTCCACCTCGGGCGGTTTGCGCGCGACCAGGCGGTCCGGCAACGAGACCAGCTCGGCGTGCGTGCCGAACTGCACGTGGTCCTTGCGCGCGTAGGCGAGCACCTCGTCGCCCGGTTTCCAGGCCTGCACGCCGATGCCGACCGCCCGCACGACGCCGGCGACGTCCCACCCCGGGATCAACGGCATGTGGTGCGGCATCAGCCCCTGCAGGTATCCGGCTCTGATCTTGGTGTCCACCGGGTTCACCCCGGCGGCACGTACCTCCACCAGCACCTGGTCGGGTCCGAGCAACGGGTCGGGCAGCTCCTGCAGCGACAGGACGTCGGCATCGCCGAACCGGGTCAACGCGATGGCTTTCACAGTCCCTCACCGTAGAAGACACGCTCCGCCACCGCACGGGCACGGCGAGTGGTCCTGCGGTACTCCTCGAGGAACTCACCCGGATCGCCACCGGGCTCGTGCCCCATCACGGAGGCGACGGCGACGAGGTCGCGCCCGGACGTCGGCAGCTGGTCGGAGGCCTTGCCCCGCACCAGCGTCACGGCGTTGCGCGCCTGTGTCGCGAGGTTCCACGCGGCCGTGAGCGCGGCGGCGTCGTCCGCGGCCAGCAGACCGGCCTCGACGGCGGCGTCCATCGCGGCCATTGTGGACGGTGTGCGCAGGCCGGGGACGGTGCCGGAGTGCTGGAGCTGCAACAGCTGCACGGTCCACTCCACGTCCGCGAGACCGCCGCGGCCGAGCTTCGTGTGCGTGCTCGGGTCGGCGCCGCGCGGCAGGCGTTCCGCGTCGACCCGCGCCTTGATCCGCCGGATCTCGCGCACCGACGCCGCGTCCAGGCCGTCCGCCGGGTACCGCAGCGGCGCGATCAGCTCCTCGAAGTCGGCGCCCAGCGCCTCGTCGCCCGCGATGAACCGGGCCCGCAGCAGCGCCTGCTTCTCCCAGATCTCCGCCCACTGCCGGTAGTAGGCGCGGTAGGACTCGAGCGTCCGCACCAGCGGCCCCTGCCGCCCCTCCGGCCGCAGGTCCGCGTCCACCTGGAGCGGCGGGTCCTGCGACGGCGCGCCGAGCAGCCGCCGGATCTTCTCCACGACCCCGCTCGCCCACTTCACCGCGTCGGCGTCGGACACGCCCTCGAACGGCCGGCACACGAACATCACGTCCGCGTCGGAGCCGTACCCGAGCTCGTGGCCGCCGAGCCGTCCCATGCCGATGACGGACAACGCGGCGACGGGTTCTCCAGACGCCCGCACGGCCGCGTCCAGCGCGCTCTGCAGCACCGCTCCCCAGACCTCGGACAGCGACACGCACACCGTCTTCAACGGCATGAACCCGAGCAGGTCCGCGGCGGCGATCCGCAGCAGCTCATGGCGCCGCAACGACCTCGCGGCCGCGATGGCGCGCGCCGCGTCGCCGTAGCGGGACACGGCGCTGCGCAACGGGTTTCCGATCGAGTGCGGGTCACCGCCGACCAGCGCCTCGGTGTCGGCGAGCAGCCGCAGCACCTCCGGCGCGCGCACCAGCAGGTCCGGCACGAGCCGGGACGTGCCCAGCAGGCACGCGAGCCGTTCGACGACCGCGCCCTCGTCCCGCAGCAGCCGCAGGTACCAGGGGGTTTCGGCGAGCGCCTCGGACACCTTCCGGTAGGCGAGCAGCCCGCCGTCCGGGTCGGGCGTGCCGGCGAACAGGTCCAGCAGCACCGGCAGCAGCGCGCCCTGGATGCGAGCTCGCCGCGACATGCCGTGCGTCAGCGCCTGGATGTGCCGCAACGCCCCGTCGGGCGAGGTGTAGCCCAGCGCGGCCAGCCGGGCCACGGCCTCCTTGGTGGTGAGCCGCAGCGCCTC
>NZ_DASVFL010000327.1:0-62090 GCF_036380075.1 Lentzea sp.
TCGTTCTCGTGGGTCAACTCGCGGAACAAGCAGCCGCTGGTCTACCACGAGCTCAACGTCGCGGGGATGGCCGCGCACCGGCGGCTGGCGGCGGAGGTTCCGCTCGGCGACTGGTACCACGGTGGCGGCGGCATCGAGTGGGGCGACGAGGAGGCGTTGCGGGCGAAGGTCGACTCGCTCAACGGCCTCGGTTACCGCGCCGAACTGCTGACCCGCGCCGAGGCTTCGGCGCTGGAGCCGGGCATCGCCCCGGAGCGGTTGCCGGATGGCGGGATCGCGTACTTCCCCGACGAGGGGTGGGTCGAGCCGACCCGGTTGATCGCCCACCTGCTGGCGAAGGACGTCGAGGTGGTGGCCGGCGACGTGGTGACGGGGTTCGACCTCCGCAGTGACCTGGTGCGGAGCGTGCGGCTGGCGTCCGGACTGGAGCTCGCGGCAGACGCCGTCGTGAACTGCGCCGGGCCGAGGGCGGCGGAGGTGGCGGCGATGGCCGGGCTGGCGTTGCCGATGCGCAACCTGCCCTGCGTGCTCGTCTACACCTCGCCGGTCGCGGTGCCGTTGGCACGGGTGGTGCACGCGCCGGAGGTCCACCTACGGCCCGAGGGTGACGGTCGGATCCTGCTGCACTCCAGCGAGATCGACCGAGACGGCCAGGTCGAGAAGCTGCTGCGGGACGCCGCGTCGGTCTACCCCGGCATCCGGGCCGCGAGCGTCGAGAGCGTGCGCACCGGCGAGCGGCCGATTCCCGCCGACGGCCTGCCGGTGCTCGGGCGGGCTCGGGACGTGCGCAACCACTTCTTCGCCGTCTCGCACAGCGGGGTGACCTTGTGCCTGCACGCGGGTGGGCTCGTCGCGGACGAGGTGCTCGGCGAGGACCGGGACGACGCGCTGGCGGCGTTCCGCTTCGAGCGGTTCGAGGAGCGGCGATGACGACCGTCGTGCGGGGCGGCGACCTGGTGGACGGCCTGGGTGGCGACCCGCGGCGCGGGGTCGACGTGGTCGTCGAGGGCGGCACGATCAGGGAGGTCGTGGAGCCGGGCAACGGCGAGTACCCGTCGGCGGAGGTCGTCGACGCCTCCGGGTTGCTGGTGATCCCCGGCCTGATCAACAACCACACGCACGGAACGGCGTACGGCCCGTTGTTCCCCAGCGGTCACGAGCCGCTGCCCGTCGCGCAGGTCGACGCGAACCTCGACCGCCACCTGCTGGAGGGGACGACGACGCTGCTCTGCGTCGACGGGTTCATCACGGCGGAAGCGGCGGCGAGGACCGACGAGGCTCATCCGATCACCGTGAAAGCGGCCTCCTGCAACACGCCCGCGTGCCTGGAGGCGGCGGCCATCGCCGACGGCGGCGGGCTCACCGACGAGCACAGGGCGTTCACCGCCCGCCGGGCCGTGGCTGAGGGCGCGGTCGCACTCGGCGAGATCGGCGCAGGTCACACGCTCGGCGGTGGCGGAGCCAGCTACCTGTACATCCCCGAGCAGATCGCGCGGCGCACGGGCGTGACGGTGTCGGCGGTGCAGGCGAACGACCTGAAGGTCGCGGTGCTGGGCAGGCACATCAGCACGTCCGCGTTCGACCGCGACGCGGTGGAGGAGGCGCTGGCCGGCGCGGGACTGGCCGGGAAGCTGTCGGTCGAGGACGCCCGCGAGATCGTGTCGCGGGTGGTCCTGCCCGCGTTCGACGTCGCACTGCGCGGCCTGGCGGAAGCGGCCGAACTGGGCCGCGACCTGGGCGTTCCGGTGCTCGTGCACAACGCGGCCGCGTCGATGACCCAGGTCGCCGCCATCGCGGGCACGGACGTGCGGCTGGTCGCGGGGCACTCCAACCACCCCAGCTTCACGACGCGCGAGGCCGTGCGCCACGCGGAGTCGTTGAAGGAGAAGGGGGTGGTGGTCGACGTGTCCGTCCTGGACACCTTCGGCGGCGAACGACCGCACCTGACGGACCTGCTGTACGCCCTGTTCGAGGCGGGGCTGGTCGACACCATCTCGACCGACTACGCGGCGGGCCGCCACGACCCGATCCTGCTGGCGATCGACCGCGCCACCAGGGCGGGTGTCGTCGGCCTTGGCGAGGCGGTCGCGATGGCCACCTCGGCGGTCGCCGACGTCTTCCCGGGACTGGCACCGCGGCGCGGCCGGGTCGTGCCGGGCGCGGTCGCCGACCTGGTGGTGACGTCCCCGGCGGCGCTGGAGAATGTCCGGACCGTCATGATCGGCGGCAAGGTGGTCGTCCGGGAAGGCAGGCGGGTCGCGCATGAAGCGAGTCACGATCGGTGACGTCGCAGCGCGCGCAGGGGTGTCCACGGCGACGGTCTCCCGCGTGCTCAACGGCGGACTCGTCGCCGAGTCGACCGCCGCGAAGGTCCGGGAGGCGACCGAGACCCTCGGCTACAGCCCGAACGCGCTGACCAGGAGCATCTTCGCCGGGCGCTCCAGCACGATCGGCGTGGTCGTCCGCGACCTGAGCAGCCCGTTCTACCTGGACCTCATCCGCGGGATCGACGAGGTGGCCGCGGCCGCCGACAGCCCGGTCATGCTCGCCAACACCGACCGCGACCCCGCCCGCGAGGCCGCCCAGGTGCGGGCGATGGACCAGCAACGGGTCCGCGGCCTGGTCATCACCACCGACGAGACCGCCGACGACCACGCCCGGCGGATGGCGTCCAACGGCACGCCGTGCGTCGTCATCGCGCGCACGGCACCGGGCCTGCACTCGATCAGCCTCGACGACGTGGCGGCGGGCTGGCTGATGGCCGCACATCTCGCGGAACGGGGCCGGTCGCGCGTGGGAATCGTGAGCGGCCGAGACCGTCCGACGCAGGTCAAACGCGGCGAAGGGCTGCGGCTGGGTCTGGCCGGGCACGGTCTGCGGGCGCCCGACGAAGTCCTGGTGGCAAACGACGACGAGGTCGACGAGGCAGTCGGCTCGTTGTTGCGGCGCAACGACACAGTCGTGTGCACGACCGGCCGTCTCACCGTGGCCGTCCACACGGCACTGACAGCGCGTGGCCTCACGATGCCCGACGATGTCGGTTTCCTGACCATGGACGACTTCCCGTGGGCCGGGGCGCTGGGGATCAGCGTGGTCGCCCAGCCGTCGTACGAGATGGGGCGCAGGGCGGCGGAGATCGTCGTGGCGGAGCCGGCGGACCCGGTCGAGGTCGTGTTCGAGCCGACGCTCATCGCTCGCGGTTCGTGTTAGCGATCAACCGCTCCGCCAGCGCCCGGATCAGGTCGCGCAGCTCGTCGGGCTGCTCCACGACGAACGGCCGGTCGAGCCGCGCCAGCAGCGGCGGGATCCAGTCGAGGTTCTCGGCCCGGATCCGCACCCGCGTCCACGGTCCGTCCTCCTCCAGCGAGGCGATGGCCGACGGGAAGACGGCGCGGATCTCACCGGCAGTCGACCGGATGCGCACGGACACCTCGTGCCGGTGCGGGGCGCCGGCGATCGACGCCAGCACCTGTCGGCCGGGGTCGAAGCCGGCCGGGACGTCGAACGTTCCGGCGCGCGGTGCCGCGGCGGTGATGCGGTCGACGCGGAACGTGCGGACCTCGCCGCTGACCGAGTCGTGGCCGGTCAGGTACCAGCGGCCGGAGTGCGCCACGACTCCGTACGGGTGGACGACCCGGTCGCTGGCACCGCCGTGACCTGCGAGGTAGGCGAGTGCGATCGGGTGGCGGTCGCGTGTGGCGAGAGCGACGGTCAGCAGGACGTCAGCGTCGGCGGGGAGGGCGGGTTTCGCCGGAGCGGTGAAGTCGGTGACCTCCAGGAGCGCGTCCAGCCTGGGGCTCAGCGTGGTGGGCAGGACTCGGCGGACCTTCGCGATCGCGCTCTCCACGGCGGCGACCGAGGTGGTGATCTGGCCGGAACGGCGGCCGGTGACCAGGCCCAGCAGGACGGCGAGCGCTTCCTCGTCGCTGAGCATCAGCGGGGGCATCCGGTAGCCGGGCGCCAGGCGGTAGCCGCCGTAGCGGCCGCGGGTCGAGCGGACCGGGATGTCCAGGTCGAGCAGGCGTTCCACGTAACGGCGCACCGTGCGGTCGTCGACGTCCAGGCGTTCGGCCAGGTCCGCGACGGTGTGCGTGCCTCCGCCCTGGAGGATCTCCAGCAGGGCCAGGACGCGGGCGATCGGACGGGTCACGGGAAGATCCTGCTGATACCGGGCGGATCCTGTCCAGTATCGCTTCTAGCGTGGCGGTGTTCCCGAGGAAAGGACCCGCTGTGCAGTTCGTTTCAGTCCGCGTCATCACCCACGACGTCGCCCGCCTCGCCGAGTTCTACGGACGGGCGACCGGTCTCGAGGTGCGGTGGCGCGCGGAGCAGTTCGCCGAGCTTTTGGGCGGCTCGTGCACGTTGGCCATCGGCAGCGCGGAGACGATGACGTTGTTCAGCGCCGGCGCGGCCGTGCCCGAGTCGAACCGGACCGCGATCATCGAGTTCCGCGTGGACGACGTCGACGCCGAGTTCGAACGGCTCACGGATGCCGAGATCGTGCAGAAGCCGACCACCATGCCGTGGGGGAACCGTTCGCTGCTGTTCCGCGACCCCGACGGCAACCTGGTCAACTTCTTCACGCCGCCTGCCTGAGAATGGGCTCATGGTGATCAGGCCTGCCGAGCGCAGGGACGTGCCCGCACTGGTGGAGCTGCGCCTCGCCAACGCCGAGCGGCACGTCGAGCTCGACCCCGGGCTCTTCCGGGTCCCGGACGTGCGGGCGGTGCGCCGGTACTTCGAGGACGTCGTCGGGCACGCGCTGATCTCGGTCGCCGAGCTCGACGGCGAGGTGGTCGGCATGACCGAGGTGGTGCTGATCCCGCACGACCCGCCGGACCACCAGATCCTGGCGCCGCGGCGCACGGCCGACGTGCACACCGTGGTGCTGGACGGCCACCGGGGACGCGGAGTCGGCGCGGCTCTGGTGGCGGAGGCCGAACGCCTCGCCGCCGCTCACGGGGTTGAGCTCGTCTTCGCGAACATCTTCGCGCCCAACGACAAGGCGCACGCGTTCTACTCGCGGGCGGGGTTCGGGCCGCGCGGGATCCTGCTCAGCAAGCGCGTCACCGGCTGACGCACCCCGGACAGCACAGAGCCCCGGCGACACCGTCGTGTCGCCGGGGCTCTGCTTGTTACCGGAGGAGGGTGTTGCGCACTGCGGGGTGTGTTACAGCTGGCCGGTCACGGTGTCGAACAGGTGAGCCGGGTCGATCAGGGTCATCGCCGGAGCGGCGAACGGCAGCTGCGGCAGCGCGCGCTCCTGCGCCGGAACCAGGCCCTGGGTCGGGTTGAGGTTCAGGCCGGAGAGCGACGCGGGGCCGTCGACCGGCAGGCCCGGCAGCGAGCGCTCGGTGGGCAGGCCGGGCAGCTGCACCGGCAGGGCCGGAGCGGCGACGGGGAGCGACGGGACCGACGGCAGCGAACGGCCGGTGGCACCCACCGGGACCAGGCGCTTCGCGGCGTCGAGCACCTGGCCCAGGGGCAGGCCCTGGACGTTCGGCGTGATGCCGGCCGAGCCGCCGTTCAGCGGCAGGGACGAGCGCTCCTGCGCCACACCGGGCAGAGCCGGGGTGGGCAGCTGGCCCATGGGCAGCTGACCCGCGAGCGCGGTCAGGCCGGACGGGCTCGGGAGGGTGTTGACCGGCAGCTTGCCGAACGGCAGCTGGCCGATGCCGTGGAACGCCGGGACCTCGTCGGCCTTCATCAGGCTGTCGACGCCCTTGGGCAGCTGGATGCCCTTGAGCTGCGTGGCACGCAGGGTGCCCTCGTCCTCGCCGGTGATCTGCGTGTCGGCGTCCGAGCCGATCGTGGTCGCCTGGCCGACGACCTCGACGGGGATGCGCGCGAGCTTGGCGGCCGCCTCGACGGGGACGGTCATCTCACGGGCGGTCAGCGGTCCGCTGCCCTCCGTCAGCATCTCGCCACCGGCCTCGGTGTTGGACACCTTGTCGGTGGTCGTCGTGGCGTTGCCCGCCACCGCGACCGCGTCCGCGAACACGCCGGCGACGGCGTTGGCGGGGACGTGGAGCAGGTTGCCCGAGACGGAGGCGTCGTGGGCCTTCGAGTAGCTGTCGCCACCGGAGACGACGTTGGTGTCGCTCACCACGTCGGAGGTGGTGATGCCCGCCGCGGAGACGGTGTTGCCCGGAACGGCCGGGAGCACCGCCGGCTGCGCGCCGATCAGGTTGCCGGAGACGGCGCCGCCGTCACCGTTGCTGTTGACGTCGCCGCCCGCGACCGACGAGAGGTCGTTGGTGGCCACGGAGTCGACGTTGCTGCCGCCGCCGACCGACCAGCCGAGCACCTGCGTGCCGGTGGCGACCGGGGCCGAGATCGCGTTGCCCGCGATGGAGCCCTGCTCGCCGGTGGTGATGGCGTCGCCGCCGGCCTTCATGTCGGTGGCGTTGTCACCGGTGGTGGCGTTGTTGCCCACCAGGGTGACGCCGTCGGCGAAGACCTGGGCCGGCGTCGAGGTCGGGACCTGGACGATGTTGCCGGCGACCGAGCCCTTCTTGCCGGACGCGTGCGGGGCGTCGCCCGCGGTGACCGTGGTGTCGTTCGCCGAGTCCGACGCGGTGTTGCCCACCAGGCCGGCCGTGACCGCGAAGACCTGCGGCGCGGCGGCGGTGGGGGCGGTCACGATGTTGCTGGAGACCGTGCCGTTGTCGTCGTGGCTGTTCGGGGTGCCGCTGGAGCGGACCGCCTTGACCTCGTCGGCGGAACCGGTCGCCTGGCCACCGAGGGTGGCGGCGAGGCCGTAGACCTCGGCGGGCGTGGCGAACGGGGTCGACACGATGTTGCCGCCGACGACGGAGTCGTTGCCGAGCGTGCCCTGGTAGCCGCTGGTCGTCGACTTGACGTCGTTCTCGCAGGTGCCCACGGACTGGCCGGCGAGCGAGGCGCCGTTGCCGCACACGTCCACGGCGGTGGCCGGGGGCACGTCGGCGATGTTGCCCGACAGCACCGAGTTGTCGCCGATGGTGAAGACGGTGCCGCCCGCCGTCGACGTCGCCTCGTTGGAGTGGTCGGTCAGGGCGTTGCCCACGATCGACCCGCCGTTGCCGCCGGCGGCGACGGGCAGGGAGATCGGCGCGCCCGCGACGTTGCCGGAAGCCGTGGAGCCGTCACCGTTGGTGAAGGTCTCGCCGCCGGCGATCGACTCGTTCTTCGTGTCGCTGATCGCGGTGGCGTTGCCACCCGCGGCGGCCGCGTTGTCGTCGACCGTGATCGGGCCGGCGAGAGCGGGCGAGACGACGTTGCCGGCCAGGGTGGCCGGGTCGCCGCTGGTGAGCGTCTTGCCACCGGCGTAGGCGGCACCGGTCTGCACCGAGTCGGTGGTGGCGTTGCCGGCACCGGCGACCGAGTTGCCGTTCACCTCGAACAGCGGGGCGAGCGGGACCGGCACGGTGTTGCCGGAGATCGAGCTGTTGTCGCCGCTCGTGGTGAGGTCGCCCTCGGAGGAGGCGAACGTGTTGGCGGTCGAGTTGACGTCGGCGATGCCAACGGCACCGATGCCGTTGCCGGTGATCTGGACCGGGGTCGCGCCGCGCTCGGCGACGACGTTGCCGGAGACGGCACCCCTGTCACCGTTGGTGGTGATGTCGCCGCCGGTCGTGGAGACCTGCTCGGCCTTGGTGTTGGTGGTCGCGTTGCCGCCGGCGGCGATGCCGTTGCCGGTGATCTGGACCGGGAGCACGTGGTCGACGGCGACGACGTTGCCGGCGAGGGCCTGGTTGGCGCCGTCCGTGACGATCGTGCCGTCGCGGTGGGTGCTCTGCGAGCAGTCGGCAGTCGCCTCGGAGTTGGCGAGGACCGCGATCGCGTTGCCGCAGATGTTGATCGGCACGTCCAGGTGGCCCTGGATCCTGTTGCCGCGCACCACGTTCTGCAGTGCGGTGCCCTGCAGGTTCTGGCCGGCCTGGCGGATCAGCGGGTTCGCGACGGGCGACGCCGTGCGGGTGGGCACCACGTCGGTGACGCGGTCCGTGCTGATCGTCCGGTCCACGTTGGGAACGGTGACTTCCCGCAACGGGGTGGCGAGCTTGTTCTGGTCCGCCTTGACGGGGACCGACACCGCGATGTCGACGGGCGACGGGGTGGCGTCGGGGTCGACGTTCTCCTGAGCAGAAGCGATGCCCGTACCGAGCATCAGCAAACCACCGGTGACAAACGCGGTCTGAAGTCCGCGCTTTGCCCAGGTCTGCATTGGATCTCCTTTTTCCAGATGTCCCGTCTCTACGACGGGGGTTCACGGGGGTGGGGCCGGACGCGCTTGGGGAATGGGCGCGTCATCACCGGGGGAGTCGCACGCGGTGATCGACCGAAAGGAGCGCAACAAAAAAGCGCGACGGTCGACTTCCGGACAGCCAGGGGAGACGGCTGCCGCGGACCGCGCGCTGAAATCAGTCGGGGTTGATACCGGGCTGCTTGCCCGGCGTCACGGTCACCTCGTCGGTGGACGGCGCGAGGGCGCGCGTCACCGAGGTGCCGAGAGCGTTGCCGGACGCAGCGAGAGCAGCGAACGTGCTGCCCTTCGCAGAACCAGAACCGTCGGAGCACGAAGTGCACTGCACCGGCGCGGGGGCCGGGGCGGGCAGCTTCGGGAACGGGTTGACTGGCTGGGACGGGACCTGCTGGGAGGGCACGGCGAAGTCGTTGTGCTCCACCAGGTCGGTCCACGAGGCACCGGAGGAGCCGGTGACCTGCGGAACCACCACCGTCGTGACCGGCGTCTGGCCGGTCTCGGTGGCGGGTGCCGGGATCTCCGGGAACGTGACGTCCAGGGCCCGCTCGGTGGCGGGAGCCTGCGGCGTGACGATCGCGGGGACCTGGGGCAGGAGTCGTTCGGCGATCTTCTCGACCGCTTCGGAGACCTGCACCTCCGGCAGGGCTGCGCGAGCCTTCTCGTGCTCGGTGCGCAACGTTTCGTCGATCTTGTGCACTGCGGTGGCAGCGGGAGCGACGACCGGCAGCTTCTCGTCCGTCTTCGAGACGATCTTGGTGACGACGTCGAACTGCTGCACGTCGTCGGCTGCGTGCGCCGACGACGTGGTCAGCGCCCAGGCAACGGCCGTCCCGGCGATCGCACCACCGACAGCGAGCAGCGCTCGGGTGGCGAACCGGCGGATGCCGTTCGCTCCCGTCTTCGCTCGCAGATCGGCAGAGGACAACGCGGGAACCTCGCTACTCGGTGGCGCTCAAGGGATTCGCCGACGATCAACTGATCAAGTCGACGTCGGCGACTCTGCCATCACCGCCACCGCGAACGCACGCTCTGAGCGCTCTATTAACTACATCGTGTGACGATCAAACCCGCTTCAGCACCCGCGCCGCACCCGCCGCGGCGGTCGAGGCGAGCACCCAGCCGACCGCGACCAGCGTCGACGAGATCCACTGCGAAGCGCCCGTGAACTGCCACTTCCCGTCGTGGCCGAAGTCGATGATCGGGATCAGCAGGTCGAGCGCGAGCAGCCACGGGTTCCACACCGGGTCCTCGTCGGAGTTGAGCTTGACCATCGTGTGCCAGTTGAACCAGAGCGCGCCGCCGAGCCAGAACACGCCGAGCCAGCAGATCGCGAGCCACGGCCGGTAGCCGTACCCGACCGTCCACCGCTGGATCTGGCCCCAGACCCGGCCGGCCCTGCCGAGCTCGGAGTAGCGGCGGCGTTGCTTCTCCAGCTGGACCTTCTGCGCGAGCTCCTCCTCGCCGCCCTGCTGGTAGACGGCGGCGAGCTGCTCGTACGGTCCCGGCGCGAAGTCCGGCTGCACCTTGAGCAGCCACTTGAGCCGGGTCTCGACCGGCACGTCCGGGTCAGCGGTGATGCCGGCGAACTCGAAGTCGTCGACGGCGACGCCGCCCTCCGCGTCCCACAGGCCGGGCCCGTCGGTGACGGAGACGGCCTTCAGCCGGCTGAGCACGACCTTGCCCTTGGGCTGCTGGCCCTCGGGGATGTGCAGGCGGAACTGGTGCACGGTCAGGCCGTAGGCGTTCAACGCGATGTCCGCCGACGTCGAGCCGAGGTGCGAGTCGCTGAACGTCGCCATCTTGCCGACCTCGCCCAGCCGGATCCGCACGCCGCCGACGGCGGTGAACCCGCGGCTGCACAGGAGGTCCTTGCCGATCGTGATGGCGCGGGCGTCGAGCGACGGCTTCTGGGTCCCGTTGGCGCGCAGCCGGGGCAGCGTCAGCTCGGCGCCGGACATGTCGAGCGTGGAGCCGATGTTGGCGTTCTGGAGCCGGACCGAACCCTTGGCCTTCAGCTCGCGCAGGAACAGCGTGCCGCCGACGCGGAGGCGGTCGGCGAACAGGACGTCGATGCCGGGACCGTGCAGCGAGACGCCGGACATGCTGGCGCTGCCCATGATGTGCGCGTTGGACAGCCGGACCTGGCCGTAGGTCTGCAACGGCATCGACCGGGTGCCGGCGCCGTTGACCGCGCTGCGGGCCTCGACGTCGCCGCGCACTTCCATGCCGTCGGCGTGCAGTGCGACGGGGATGCGGTTCTTGATGTCGCCGGCGAGCTCCTCGGCGACGTCGCGCGGCCCGATCACCGCGCCGGACATCCGCAGGTACCCGCCGATGACCGCGTTGGGCAGCCGGACCGTGCCGGTGCTCGTGAAGCCGTCGTCCAGTTCGACGTTGCCCTCGACCCGGACGCGGTCGGCCACGAGCGTCGCGGCCTCGTCGGCCAGTCCGTGCGGCAGGACGAGCACGTGTTCGACGCGATGGGTGGAATGCAGCCGTGCGCCGGTGAACTCGAGATTGCCGCCGACGCGCGCGCCGTCGAGCAGCACCCGTCCGTCGACGGTGAACCGGCCGCCCTCGGCGTTGCAGAAGATGTTGCCCGCCACGACGATCCCGGACGCCTCCAGCGCGTCCCTGCCGGTGTTCATCAGCCGCGCGCCACCGAGGTGGACGCTGCCGCCGATGGACGCGCCGCGGAGCCGGACCTCCCCGCTGGCCCGCATCGCTATGGCCTGGACGGAACCGCTGACCCTCAGTCGTGCGCCCAAGAGGGCGTGATCGGTGTTGGAGCGGAGGACCGCGCCCGCGAGCCGGAGCGTGCCGTCGACGGCGGCGTCGGTGAGGTCGACCGTACCGGTGCAGGTGAAGCCGGCCTCGAGGACGAGGTCGCTGTAGACGCGCAGGTTGCGACCCTGCAGACCGGGAACGCGGGTGCCGCGCAGCCGCAGCCCGACGAGCCGGGCCATGCGGAGGTCGGGTGCCTCCTCGAACGCGCAGTGGGTGAGGTCGATGACGCGCGTGACGCGGGTGCCCTCCAGCTCGAACTTGCCGGTGATCCGGGCGTTTCGAAGTCGCAGGGCTGGCAACCCCTTGCGCGGCACCCGGTACATGCCGGTCAGCAATCCGGTGAGCACCTCGCCGCGCACGCTCTGCCCGGTCAGGTCGATCTCGGTGCCGCCCGCGTAGGCACCGGCGACCTGGCGTTCCACCTCGGTCAAGTCTTCCGGCTTGATCACTGTCGTCCCTCCCCCTGACAAACCGGATCATCCCCAATCAGCTTCCACCTTGGCGAGGGGCAGAACAGTTACCGTGAGGTCCGTGAGCACACCGGAGTCGGAGATCAGCAGCCGTGTTCCGAGGCTGTTGCGCGTGAGTGCCGCGCTGAGCTGGCGGTTCGTCGTCGTGGTGGCCGCGTTGTACGTGGTCGCGTACGTCTTCGGCTACCTCGCCTCGATCGTGATCCCCGTCGCGATCGCGCTGCTGCTGGCGGCGCTGCTGTCGCCGGGTGTCTCGAAACTGGTCGAGTGGCGCGTGCCACGCGGTGTGGCCGTGACCGTGATGATGATCCTCGGCATCGGCGTGCTCGGCGGCGTGCTGACGTTCGTGATCAGCGAGTTCTCCCGCGGCCTGCCCGAGCTCCAGTCGCAGGTCGGCAACTCGCTCGACGCGATCCAGCGGTGGCTGAAGGACGGCCCGGCGCACCTGTCGGACCAGCAGCTGCAGAACTACCTCAACGACATCGTGAGGACGATCAAGGAGAACCAGGCCGAGATCACGTCCGGTGCCCTGACGACCGCCGCGACCGTCGGCGAGGCGCTGACCGGACTGCTGCTGGCCCTGTTCACCCTCATCTTCTTCCTGCACGACGGCGACGGCATCTGGCGCTTCACGATCCGCGTGATCCCTCGCGACGTGCGCCAGCGCGTGGACGTGGCTGGCCGCCGCGGCTTCGGCTCTCTCGTTTCTTACGTGCGCGCGACGGCCGCGGTCGCCGTGGTGGACGCCGTCGGTGTGGGCATCGGCTTGGCGATCATCGGCGTGCCGCTGGTGGTGCCGCTGTCGGCGTTGGTGTTCCTCGGCGCGTTCATCCCCATCATCGGTGCGGTGTTCACGGGCGCCATCGCGGTCTTGATCGCGTTGGTGACCAACGGCCCGATCGCCGCCCTCATCGTCCTGGCCGTGCTGATCGGCGTCATGCAGCTGGAGTCGCACGTGCTCCAGCCGCTCCTGCTGGGCCGCGCGGTGAAGCTGCACCCGCTCGCCGTGGTGCTGGCCATCGCGATCGGGTTGGTGGCGGGCGGTATCGCCGGGGCGCTGCTCGCGGTGCCGTTGCTGGCGGTGCTGAACTCCGGGATCCGGTCGCTGGTGTCCGACGCGGACGCCGTGCAGAAGCCGGAGAAGGTGGACGTGTTGAATCCTCAGGACACGGCACCGAAGGACGACAAGAGCACACGCGTCGAGGAGCTCTAGAACCACGTGCGCACCGGCAACTTCGATTACACGATCAACGGCAGGGGCACGGTCGCGGAGGCCGTCGAGCTGATGGCCGACGTGCCCCGCCTGGTGACCATGCACCCGCTCGCGATCGGGACCAGGGCGGTCCCACCGGGACCGGACGTCCTGCGCAGCACCGCCGTGACGTCACGGCTCAAGCTCGTCGGCCCGCTGGGCTTCAAGATCACCTACCGCGCGGACCTGCTCGTCCGGGGCGAGGACGAGGTGGTCACCGTCGCGCACCAACAGCCGCGGACGACGCTGCACAGCCACGTCCGGGTCTCCGACGCCGGGGACGGGCGGGTGCGGATCAAGGTCGCCATCACGTTCGAGTCGCCGGCGCCGGTGTTCTCCTACGGCTTCGCGAAGGCCCGGTTCGCGCACGCGCACATGGCTAGTGAGATCGAGAAGCACCTGAACGACTAGGCCATCGACACCAGGTTGCGGCCGTACGCCTTCGCCGCCAACAGCGCCGCGTCCGCCGCCACCAACAGGTCCGGCAGCTCGTACCCGAACCGCCCGGTGGTCGCGACCCCTATGGACACGGTCAGCCCGCAGAGCTCGTGCGGTTTGCCGTCGGTGGCCATCGTCGGCACGGTCAGCTCCGCCACGGCCTTGCGCACCCGTTCGGCCACCGACTCCGCCTCCTCCGGGGTGGCGTCGGGCAGCAGCACGACGAACTCCTCGCCGCCGAAGCGGCCGACCAGGTCGCCGCGGCGGACGGTGCTGCGCAGCAGCAGGGAGATCGCGGCCAGAGCGGCGTCGCCCGCCAGGTGGCCGACCTCGTCGTTCACGCGCTTGAAGTGGTCGAGGTCCATGAGCATCACGGCCATCGTCCGTTCGCGGTCGGCTCCCTTGGTCAGCTCGTAGCGGGCGCGGCTGTCCCAGTGCACGGCGTTGGCGAGGCCGGTCTTGGCGTCGCGCTGGGCGGAGCGGCGCCACTGCGGGAGTTGCGCCGCTCGTTCCAGCAGGGCCAGGGACGGGCCGGCGATCAGGGCGTGGACGGCGTTCGTCTGGGCCACGCAGCCCATCAGGCCGCCGATGGACACGGCGACGACGCCGAGGATGACGTCGATCGGTTCGCCGACGTTCTCCTCGAAGGTGGCTGACGGGGTGCGCAGCTTCAGGCCGAACGCGATCAGGCCCGCGCGCAGGGCCAGCAGCACGGTGGCGCCGGCCACCATGAGCAGCAGGTTCGCTTCCGGGTCCGACCAGCCGAGCAGGTAGCGGGTGGCGAAGACGGCGAGGGCGGTGGCGCTGAGGGTGAAGAGCCAGCGGTGGGTCTCGGGGCGTTGCGCGAGCAGGCAGTGCAGGGCCGGGCCGAACAGGAGCAGCACCAGCAGGTTCGGCGGCAGGGCCAGGATTCCCGCGGTCAGGTAGGAGAGGTGCGCCGCCCACGGGTTGCGTTCGGTCTCGCCCAGGCGGTGGCTGTAGATGGAGCTGCCGATGATCACCGCGCCCGCGGTGCCCGCGATGGCGACGAACCTGCCGACTTCGGAGGGTGACGGCGTCTCGGTCGAGATGATCGTCCAGGTCACGGTCGCGAGGGCGGCCACGTCGACCAGGATCCAGTAGCAGAGCGCGGGCCGCCGCAGTGTCCACACCGGCCAGTCGCGCACCTGTATGCCCTCCCCACCTGAACCCGGAGAGCGTCGCACATTCCTCCGTTCGGCAGAAGACGGCCACCTGGGGGTTAGCCAGGCCACGTTCACGCGGCAGGATGGTGCTCGAAAGGAGCACAGCGTGCGCGAAGAGCCTGCCGAACGTGTGACGAAGGTGATCGACGACCCGGCCACGCCCCTGTGGCGCGGGGTGATTGCGCTACGCATAGTCACATTCCTGTTCGCGGCGGCGAACGTCATCGCGAACCAGGACGGGTACGTCCGGCCGTGGCTCGCGTGGGTCACGCTCGGGGCGATGGCGCTGTGGTCCGGGCTCACCAGCCGCGCCTACAGCACGACGTGGGGCAGGCGGTGGCCGGTCGTGCTGGTCGACCTGGTGCTGACCTGCGGGCTGATGTCGTTGTCCCAGCTCATCATGTCCGACCACCAGCTGCTGACGCTGAACGTCCCGCTGATCACGACGATCTGGGCGTGCGTCCCGGCGGTCGCGCTCGGGGCGCTCGGCGGCGCCTACGCGGGACTCGCGGGCGGGCTGGCGGTCGGGCTCTCCACCTACCTGTCCAAGGGCGTGCCGAGCCTCGACCTGCTGCGCGACGTCGTTCTGCTCGGCGGCGCGGGCATGGTCGTCGGCATGGCGTCGGCCACGGCACGGCGTTCGGCGGTGCTGCTCGCCCAGGCGCTGCGGGCGGAAGCGGCGACGGCGGAACGCGAACGGCTCGCCCGTTCGATCCACGACAGCGTGCTGCAGGTCCTCGCCCGTGTGCGCAAACGCGGTCTGGAGGTCGGCGGTGAGGCGGCCGAGCTGGCCAGGATGGCCGGCGAGCAGGAGGTCGCGCTGCGGAACCTGGTGGCCGCCGCGCCCGTCGACTCCACTGTGGATGGCGACGTCGACCTGCGGCCCGGTCTGCAGCTCCTCGCGACGCCCAGGATCCAGGTCTCGACGCCCGCGACGCAGGTGATGTTCGCCGCGGGCGCGGCGGGCGAGCTGACGTCGCTGGTGCGGGAGGCGCTGTCCAACGTGGACAAGCACGCCGGTGACGACGCACGGGCGTGGGTGCTGCTGGAGGACCTCGGGGAGGAAGTCGTGTTGAGTGTCCGTGACGACGGTCCCGGCATCCCCGAAGGCAGGATCGCGTCGGCTGCCGCGGAAGGCAGGATGGGCATCGAGAAGTCGATCAAAGGCCGGGTGGAGTCGCTCGGCGGGACGCTCGAGCTCCAGACCGGGCCGGGGGAGGGCACGGAGTGGGAGGTTCGGGTGTTCAGGAAGGGGGCGGCAAGATGACGGTCTCGGTGATGGTCGTGGACGACCACCCGATGTGGCGCGAAGGCGTGGCACGCGATCTGCAGGAACGCGGTTTCGAGATCGTGGCGACCGCGGGCGACGCGCCCTCGGCGGTGCGGATCGCGAAGGCCGTGCGGCCCAACGTGGTCCTGATGGACCTCAACCTCGGCGAGCTCTCCGGGGTCGACGCCACCGCGATGATCACCAACGAGCTGCCGGACACGCGCGTGCTGGTGCTGTCCGCGTCCGGCGAGCACGACGACGTGCTGCAGGCCGTGAAGGCCGGCGCCTCGGGTTACCTGGTGAAGTCCGCGTCGTCGGAGGAACTGGTCGAGGCCGTCTCCCGCACCGCCGCCGGCGACGCCGTCTTCACGGCGGGTCTGGCGGGCCTGGTCCTGGGCGAGTACCGGCGCATGGCCGCGGCGCCCGACGACTCCGAGGAGAAGCCCCAGCTGACCGACCGCGAGACCGAGGTGCTCCGGCTCGTGGCCAAGGGGCTGACCGCGCGGCAGATCGCGAACCGCCTGGTGATCTCCCACCGCACGGTCGAAAACCACGTCCAGTCGACTTTGCGCAAACTCCAACTGCACAACCGGGTGGAGTTGGCGCGTTATGCCATCGAGCACGGTCTCGACGCCGAACCGGAGGCAGAGAAATGACAGACCCGAGAGACTTACGCGTGTCCGACGCGGAACGCGAGCACGTCGTCAGCCTGCTGAACAAGGCGGTGGGCCGCGGCATGATCACGCTCGACGAGTTCACCGTCCGCACGGACACCGCCCTGGGCGCGAAGACCAGGGCCGACCTGAACGTCGTGCTGGTCGACCTGCCGGGCATGGTCAACAACGAGGTGGCGCAGGCCCGCACCGAGCTGAAGAACACGATGGGCACCACGACGCGCAAGGGCCACTGGGTCGTGCCGCGCGAGCTCGTCATCCGCAACACCCTCGGCACCACGAACCTCGACTTCACCGCCGCCGAGGTGCCGGAGGTCGTGAACGTCGACCTGGACGTGTCGTTCGGGTCGGTGAAGCTGCTGCTGCCCGCGGGGTCGTCGGTGGACGTCAACGCCGTGGAGATCACCGCCGGGGAGCTCAAGGACAAGGTGAACTCCGCCACGGGGAGCCCGCACTTCACGCTCAGGGGCGCGGTGCGCGGCGGGTCCGTGGTGATCAAGCGCAAGCGCTGACGTTCGTCCTGATCTGCACGGACCCACCGCAGACCGCAGGATCGAGGCATGCGATGTCTCGTGACCGGCGCGACCGGATACCTCGGCGGACGGCTCGTGCCCAGGCTGCTGGCGGAGGGGCACCAGGTGCGGTGCCTCGTCCGGTCGCCGGAGAAGCTGCGCGACGTCCCGTGGGCCGCTGACGTCGAGATCGTGCGCGGGGACGTGCTCGACGACCTCGACGAGGCGATGCGGGACGTCGAGGTCGTGCACTACCTCGTGCACTCGTTGAACTCGAAGGACTTCGCCAACGCCGACAAGAAGGCCGCCGAGAACACGGCGCGGGCGGCCGAGCGCGCGAACGTGCAGCGGATCGTCTACCTGGGCGGACTGCACCCCGAGCACACCGAGCTGTCGCCTCACCTGGCCTCCCGCAAGGAGGTCGGCGATGTCTTCCTCGCCTCGAAGGTCCCCGCCATCGTGCTCCAGGCGGCGGTGATCATCGGGTCGGGGTCGGCGAGCTTCGAGATGCTGCGGTACCTGACCGAGCGCCTGCCGGTCATGATCACGCCGCGCTGGGTGCACAACCGGATCCAGCCGATCGCCGTGCGGGACGTGCTGCGCTACCTCGTCGACGCCACGACGCGCGAGAACACGAACCGCACGTTCGACATCGGCGGCCCGGACGTGCTCACGTACCTGGACATGATGCTGCGGTACGCGAAGGTCGCCGGCCTGCCCAAGCGCCGGGTGGTGCCAGTGCCGTTCCTCACGCCGCGGCTGTCCTCGCACTGGGTGAACGTCGTCACGCCGGTGCCGAAGTCGATCGCCAAGCCGTTGATCGAGTCGCTGGTGCACGAGGTGGTGTGCCGGGAGAACGACATCCGCGAGGTGCTGCCCGGCGACAACGTCGGCTACGACAAGGCGGTCGCGCTCGCGCTCGCCAAGACCCGCGACGCCGACGTCGAGACGCGCTGGTCGGGCGCGTCGACCCCGGGAGCGGCGAGCGAGCCGTTGCCGACCGACCCCGACTGGTCCGGCGGCTCGGTCTACACCGACGAACGCGAGCACAGGACCACCGCGTCGCCCGACCGGCTGTGGGACGTCGTCGAGGGCATCGGCGGCGAACGCGGCTGGTACTCGTTCCCGCTGGCCTGGGCCGTGCGGGGCTGGATGGACCGGCTGGTCGGCGGGGTGGGGCTGCGCCGCGGCCGGCGGGACCCGCAGCGGCTGCACGTCGGCGAGGCGCTCGACTTCTGGCGCGTCGAGGAGATCGAACGCGGCCGGCTGCTGCGGCTGCGGGCCGAGATGAAGGTGCCCGGCAAGGCGTGGCTGGAGCTTCGAGTGGCGGCCAACGAGGGGTACGGGTCCACTTACCGCCAACGCGCCGTGTTCGTGCCCAAGGGCCTCGCCGGACATCTCTACTGGTGGGCCGTCTGGCCGTTCCACGGCATCGTGTTCGGCGGCATGGTGCGCAACATCGCCAATGAAGCCGAGCTGCACAAGAACTTCAGAAAGTCCTGATGGACTGCACAAGCAGCAAAGGGTGAGACTTCGGAGCATGAAGGCTCTCGTCAAGGTCGCCGCAGGGCCTGGCCTCGAACTGACCGACGTCCCGGACCCCACTCCCGGACCGACGGACGTGCTGGTCAGGGTGTTGCGCACGGGTATCTGCGGCACCGACCTGCACATCGACTCGTGGGACGACTGGGCGGCCCAGAACATCAAGGCGCCGCTGGTCCTCGGGCACGAGTTCGTCGGCGAGGTCGTCGAGGTGGGCGCCTCGGTCACCAGCGTGAAGGCCGGTGACCTGGTCAGCGGCGAGGGCCACCTCGTGTGCGGGAAGTGCCGCAACTGCAAGGCCGGACGGCGTCACCTCTGCGCCAACACGCGCGGTCTCGGCGTGCACTCCGACGGCGCGTTCGCGCAGTACGTCGTGCTGCCCGAGCAGAACGCGTGGGTGCACCGCACGCAGGTCGACCTGGACGTGGCCGCGATCTTCGACCCGTTCGGCAACGCCGTGCACACCGCGCTGAGCTTCCCCGTCATCGGCGAGGACGTGATCATCACCGGCGCCGGCCCGATCGGCATCATGGCCGCCGCCGTCGCCAAGCACGCGGGCGCGCGCAACGTCGTGATCACCGACATCTCCGAGCACCGCCTGGACCTGGCGCGCAAGGTCGGTGTCGACCTCGCCGTGAACGTCGCCGAGAAGACGATCGCCGACGCGCAGGCCGAACTGGGCATGGCCGAGGGCTTCGACGTCGGCATGGAGATGTCCGGCAAGCCCGTCGCGATGCGCGACATGATCGCGAACATGGCCCACGGCGGCCGCATCGCGATGCTGGGCCTGCCCGCCGACGAGTTCTCCGTCGACTGGAGCAGCGTCGTGCTGAAGATGCTGCAGATCAAGGGCATCTACGGCCGCGAGATGTTCGAGACCTGGTACTCGATGACCGTGCTGCTGCAGCGCGGCCTCGACCTCGCACCGGTCATCACGCACCGGTACGACCACACGCAGCACGCGGAGGCGTTCGCCACCGCGCGCGAGGGCAAGTGCGGCAAGGTCATCCTCGACTGGACGGGAGCCTGATGTACGGCGAGCTGAAGAACGACCTGGTCAAGACGATCGGGGAGATCCGGGAGGCCGGGCTCTACAAGTCCGAGCGCGTGATCGGCACCCCACAGAACGCCGCCGTCCGGGTCGGTTCCGGTGACGAGGTCCTGAACTTCTGCGCCAACAACTACCTGGGTCTCGCCGACCACCCGACGCTCGTCGAGGCCGCCAAGAAGGCCCTCGACGACTGGGGCTTCGGCATGGCCTCGGTGCGGTTCATCTGCGGCACCCAGGAACCGCACAAGGAACTGGAGCGCAAGCTCAGCGAGTTCCTCGGCACCGACGACACGATCCTCTACAGCTCGTGCTTCGACGCCAACGGCGGCCTGTTCGAGACGCTGCTGGGCGCCGAGGACGCGATCATCTCCGACGAGCTGAACCACGCGTCGATCATCGATGGCGTGCGCCTGTCGAAGGCGCGGAGGTTCCGCTACAAGAACCGTGACATGGACGACCTGGAGCGCCAGCTCAAGGACGCCGCCGACGCCCGCTACCGGCTCATCGCGACCGACGGCGTGTTCTCGATGGACGGCTACCTCGCGCCGTTGGACGAGATCTGCGACCTCGCCGAGCGCTACAACGCCCTGGTCATGGTCGACGACTCGCACGCCGTCGGCTTCACCGGCCCGACCGGCCGCGGCACGCCGGAGCTGTTCGGCGTGCAGGACCGCGTCGACATCGTCACCGGCACCCTCGGCAAGGCGCTGGGCGGCGCGTCCGGCGGCTACACCTCCGGCCGCGCGGAGATCATCGAACTGCTGCGCCAGCGCTCGCGCCCGTACCTGTTCTCGAACTCGCTCGCGCCCTCGATCACCGCCGCCGCGATCGCGACGCTGGACATGCTGTCGTCGTCCACGGAACTGCTGGCCCAGCTGCGGTCGAACACCGAGCTGTTCCGCCGGCGCATGACCGAGGAGGGCTTCGACCTGCTGCCCGGCGAGCACCCGATCATCCCGGTGATGATCGGCGACGCGGCCGAGGCGGCGCGGCTCGCCGACCTGCTGCTGGACCAGGGCATCTACGTGATCGGCTTCTCCTACCCGGTGGTGCCGCACGGCAAGGCGCGCATTCGCACGCAGATGTCCGCCGCACACACGACCGATGACGTCAATCGCGCCGTGGATGCATTTGTAGCCGCACGGGCGAAGATGTAAAGACGGGTAGGGCTTGGACCGGTTCTAAGGAATTACTTCCTTCGGGCAAACAAGGCTGGATTCATTGGAGCCGGTCCCCGTGTTTCTTCTAGCTTTGTCGGCATGCCACGACGTAAGTCCACTGTGGTGGGCCGCGAACTCGGCGAAGCCGTCCGCAACGCCATCGGTCCAACCAAGCTGAACCAGCGCAGACTCGCCAAAGAACTCGACTGGGACGAGGCCAAGCTCTCCGACCTGGTTCGAGGCAAGGGCGGCGTGAACGAAGCCGAGCTGATGCTGCTGCTGGGCTACTGCCGCGTCGATCCCCCCGAGGTCAGGCGTCTCATCGCCCTCTTCCACGAAACGCGCGACAACTGCTACCTCCAGATTCCCGAAGACGGGATTCCGGATCAGGTGCGCACCTTGATCGAACAGGAGCAACTCGCCAACGCGATCACGGTCTGGTCAGCACTCCTCGTCCCGGGCCTTCTTCAAACCGTCGATTACATGCGTGCACTCGTCGCCGAGTGGCCACCGAACGAATCGGTCGACTACGAGGACGTGATCAAGGCCAGAATCGAGCGCCGTCGACTCCTTCACTGGGATCGCACGTTCGTCTTCTACATCCACGAATTCGCGCTGCGCCTGCCGGTGGGTGGTCCGAGCGTCATGAAGGACCAGCTCATCCACCTGCTCGGGGTGGCGGAGCGCTCTTACGTCACCGTCAAAGTGGTACCGACTGCCATCGGACCGCATGCAGGCGCCTCCGGATCATTCCTCCAGCTCCGCTACGAGAAGTTCGATCCGGTGATCTTCATCGAGAGCAAGACCTCTTGCCTCTTCATCGAGGACCCGACATCGCTCGCCACATACGCCAGGGTCCTGAAGCGGCTCGACGCCCAAGCGCTGGATGCGGAAGACTCGAAGGAGCTGATCAGAAGCATCCAGTTCTGAGGAGATGTCTCGTATGTCGATCTGGCGCAAGAGCTCCTACAGCCCCGACGCCAGCGACTGCGTCGAGGTCGGGCGCGGCATCGGCATCCGCGACAGCAAGGCACCCGCCGCGCACGTCCCCGTGTCGGACGAGGCGTGGTCCGCGTTCCTCCGAGATGTGACCCGCGTCACTCAGCGGTAAGAACCGGCCGGCTCGGCGCACTTCCTGACGTGGAGGAATTCTCGAGCGTCTACCGCGAGTGCTACCCGCGGGTGCTCGCCTACGCGGCGAGTCACGCGGGGGCGAAGGTCGCCGAGGACATCACCAGCGAGACCTTCACGATCGCCTGGCGCAAGTCCGCGCAGATGCCGTCGAACGCGTTGCCGTGGTTGCTCGGCATCGCGCGCAACCTGGTGCGGCAGAGCCGGCGTCAGACGACGCACTACGAGCTCACCGACTTCCCCGCGGAGGACGAGTTCGCGGTGATCGAGCTGCGGGCGGCGTTGTCGAGCCTGTCCGAGGCCGACCAGGAGGTTCTCACGCTGATCGCGTGGCACGGGCTGGCGGCGGCGGAGGCCGCGCAGGTGCTCGGGTGCACGACGGCGACGTTCTTCGTGCGGCTGCACCGGGCCCGGCGGCGTCTGCAGGCTGCTCTCTGGACTCCGAAATTCGATCAAGCGAGGCAGTCGTGGAAGACCTCCTGAAGGACCTGGCCCAGGCCAAGCCGCCCACTCCCGAGGTCGACCGCGACCGGATGGAGAGCGACCTCGCGCGCATCACCGCGCTGCCGCGGGAGAGGCCCGCGCGCGGGCAGTTCGTGCGGCGGTTCGCTCCGCTGCTGGCCGCGGCCGCGGTGATCGCGCTCGTGGTGGTCCTGCTGCCCCGGTCCGTCGAACCCGTGCGGCCCGCCGCGCCGCCGCGGTGGTGGCACGTGTTGACGGAGGAACGGTCGCTGATGCTCGTCGGCGACCCGGCGGCCCCGTACCTGGTGGAGTTCCTGTCGAAGACCGACCGGTGGCTGAGCAGGGACACCGAGGTCGCGGTCCTGCAGAAGGACGGCACGGTGGCGCCGTACTCGCGGGAGAGCGAGGAGACCTGGGAGGCGGCGGGCCGCCCGGACACGGCACCGCAGGTCGGCGGGAGCCACTCCGTGCGCATCGGGCCGATGAAGCCCGCGCTGCGGAAGGCGTCCGTGTCCGGCTACCAGATGTCCCTGCACAGCGACGTGCGGCTGGACTCCGTCTCGTCGCTGCCCACCGACCAGGCGGAGCTGCGCAGGACGCTGGAGTCGCTCGTCGGCGAGGATCCCTACCGGGTGGCGACGCTCGCGATGGACCTGATGTCCGCGAACGTGAGCGACGACCAGCGGCGGGCGGTGTTCGAGCTGCTCAAGACGGTCGAGGGTGTGCGGTACCTCGGTGAGGTGCCGGTGACCGAGGACAGGACGGGCGTCGCCGTCGCGATCAAGGCGCCGCCGACGTTCCAGTTCTCCGACGTGGAGACGCGGCTGTTGGTCAACCCGGAGACCGGTCTGCCGATCAGGAGGATCGACCTGCTCACCACCTCCTACCGCGACCTGCCCGCCGGCCTGCCGATCTCGGTGGAGGACTACCTCCTGCTGGACAGCACGACGATCGACCCGATCGTGCCGCAGGACATCCCGGTGAACGGCGAAGTGGAATCCCCCATCATTGAGCGGTGATCGACCCACGACGGCTCCGCGTGCTGCGCGCACTCGCCGACCACGGCACCGTGACGGCCGCGGCAGCCGCGTTGCACCTCACGCCGTCAGCCGTCTCGCAGCAGTTGGCCGCCCTCGAGTCCGAGGCCGGCCATCCGCTGCTGCTGCGCAAGGGACGCCGTGTGTCGCTGACGCCGGCGGGTTCGCTGCTGGTCGCGCACGCCCACGTCGTCGCCGCTGAGCTCGAACGCGCGCAGGCCACGTTGGACGCGCTGGCCTCGGGTTTCGCGGGCCGGGTGGAGGTCGCGGCGTTCGCGTCGGCGATCACGCAGGTGGTGGCGCCCGCGCTGGCGGCGTTGAAGTCGCGGTCGGTCGAGCTGTCCGTGCGCGACGCCGAGGGGCACGAGAGCGTGCGGTTGCTGCTGGACGGCGAGATCGACGTGGCGATCACCGAGGAGCACCGCACCACGGACCGGCTGACCCGGTTTCCGCTGTACACGGAACCTTTCGACGTGGTGCTGCCGCCGGGTCGGGGGACGGTCGAGCCGGTGGACCTGGCTTCGCTGGCCGACGAGGACTGGGTGGTGACGCTGCCCGGCAACCCGCTACGGGACGTGGTGGAGATGGCGTGCGCGCAGGCAGGCTTCACGCCGCGGATCCGGCACACGTCCGACGACTTCCGCGCGATCGAGGCGCTGGTCGCCGCCGGGGCCGGGGTGGCGCTGGCGCCGCGGAACGCCGTGCGCGGGGTGCCGGTGTCCGGGGTCGCGCCGTTGCGGCGGGTGGTGGCTGCCGTCCGGCGCGGGTCGGAGGAACATCCGCTGATCAGGGCGGTGTTGGACGAGCTCCAAGCAGCTCGTTAGGGCGGCGGGATCGAGACCCGCAGCTTCGCCGCGATCCGCGTCAACGCCTGGCGGTCCTCCGCCGTGAGCGGGTCGAGCACGAACTGCCGGACGGCCCGCAGGTGCGTGGGCGCGGCCGCCTGGACCACCTCGAACCCCGAGTCGGTCAGTGACGCGATCGTGTACCGGCCGTTGTCCGGGTCCGGGTAGCGCTCCACCCAGCCGCGTTGCTCGAAGCGCTTGACCACGTTGGACAGGCGCGAGAGCGAGCCGTTCGCCAGGAACGCCAGCTCGCTCATGCGGATGCGGCGGTCAGGGGCCTCCGAGACGTGGCTGAGCACCAGGTAGTCGAACAGGCTCAGGCCCGACTCCTCCTGCAGCGGCGCCTCCAGCCTGCCCGGCATCAGCAGCAGCAACGAGACCAGGCCGGTCCAGGCCTCCTTCTCCTCCGTGTTCAGCCACTCCACGCCGCAGAGCGTACTTCACGCTTAAAGTCGTGTATGTTGACTTCAAGCGTGAATTCAAGCGTGAAGTCAGAGGAGGCAGAGATGAGCGAGGTCGAGTTCTTCGCGACGCCCGGATACGGCGAGACGCAGTCGGAGAACATGCACTACAGCCAGGCCGTGCGGATCGGCGACCGGGTCGAGATCTCGGGACAGGGCGGCTGGAGCGACGAGTTCGAGTTCCCGGAGACGTTGGAGGAGGAGATCGTCCAGGCCTTCGAGAACGTCGAGCGCACGCTGCGGACGGCCGGCGCGAGCTGGGCCGACGTCGTGCACGTCAACTCGTACCACGTGCTCGGCGACGACGGCTTCGACGAGCACAACCGGATCGTGGTCGAGCAGTTCCGCAAGTGGATGAGCGAGCGCAAGCCGATCTGGACCGAGAGCGGCGTCACCGCCCTCGGTCACCCGAAGATGCGCATCGAGATCCGCGTGACCGCGGTAACCCAGAAGACGAGCTAGTGCGGGGCGCGGGCCGCGAGCTTCGCCGAGCCGGGGTCGGCCGCCGCGAGGGCGCCGCGGGCCGCGAGCTGGCAGATGTCCATGCTGGACGTGGCCAGGCGGGCGCCGACGCCGGACAGTGCCGTGTGGTTCATCGACAGCGACGTCACGCCGAGGCCGATGAGCACGCACGCCAGCAGCGGGTCGGCCGCTGCCTCGCCGCACACGCCGACGGGCTTGCCGGTGGCGGTGGCCGCCTCGCCGACCAGGGCGATCAGGCGCAGCAGCGCGGGCTGCCACGGGTCGTTCAGCGCGGCCACGCCGCCGAGCTGGCGGTCCGCGGCGAAGACGTACTGGGCCAGGTCGTTGGTGCCGATCGACACGAAGTCGACGACCTGGAAGATCTCGCGGGCGGACAGCGCGGCCGACGGGACCTCGACCATCACACCGGCGCGGGCGATGCCGGCGGCACGGGCGCGTTCGACGAACCACGCGGCTTCGGCGGCGGTCGCGACCATCGGGGCCATGACCGAGACGTCGGCACCGGTCGACTTCGCCGCCGCGGCGATGGCTTCGAGCTGGCGCTCCAGCACCTCGGGGCGGTCGAAGGCGACGCGCAGGCCGCGGACGCCCAGGGCCGGGTTGGGCTCGGGGTCAGGGTTCAGGAACGCCAGCGGCTTGTCCGCGCCCGCGTCGAGGGTGCGCACCACGACGGGCTTGCCGGCGAACGGCTTCAGCACGGCCTCGTACGCGGCGGTCTGCTCGGCGACGGTCGGTTCCTCGGCGGCGTCCAGGAAGCAGAACTCCGTGCGGAAGAGGCCGACGCCCTCCGCACCCGCGGCGGCAGCGGCGGCCGCGTCGGCGGGCGAGCCCACGTTGCCGAGGACCTTCACGCGGTGGCCGTCCTTGAGGACGCCGACGCCGTTCCACTCGACCTTCTTGCCCGTGCCGGCGGAGCGGACCTTGCCGTCGGACTCGCGGATCTGGCCGGTGTCGCCGTCGACGTCGAGAGAGGTGGCCTCGAACGCCAGGATGCCGCGGCACGCGACGACGGCGGGGATGCCGAGCGAACGCGCGAGGATCGCGGTGTGAGAAGTGGGGCCGCCCTCTTCGGTGACCAGGGCGAGGACCTTCGACGGGTCGAGGCCCGCGGTGTCGGCGGGTGCGAGGTCGCGCGCCACCAGCACGGACGGCGACGCGAGGTCCGGCACGCCGGGAGCGGGCTGGCCCAGCAGCTCGGCCACCACGCGGTCGCGGACGTCCTGGACGTCGCGGGCGCGTTCGGCCATGTAGCCACCGGCGGCCTGCAGAGCACCGATGAACTTCTGCGCCGCCTGGTGCACGGCGCGGGCCGCGGGCAGCGACTCGCCGGTGACGAGCTTCTCCGCGGACTTGATCAGGGACGGGTCGCCGGCCATCGCGGCGGTCGTCTCCAGCACGGCACGGGCGTCGCCCTCGACGGTCTTCGCGCGCTCCATCAGGCGCTGCGCCACGACCTCGGTCGCCGGACGGATCCGCGCGGCTTCCGCGGCCGGGTCCGCGGGTCGCGGACCCGCGGGAGGTTCCGGCAGGGCCTCGGCGACCCTGACCACGGGGCCGGTTGCCCGGCCGCTGCTCACACCGACACCGCTCAGCCGCGCGCTCGACATGGTCTAGACCATACCCCTCACCGGTGTTGCGCCGACAGCACGGTTTGTTAAATCGAGCTGACCTCGGCCGTGGTCGGGTAGGACGGCTGCGCGCCCGCCTTCGTGACGGACAGCGCGGCGACCTTCACCGCGTACCGAGCAGCTTGCCCGAGGTCGTCGCCTTCGGCCAGCCGTGCGGACAAAGCACCGGCGAACGCGTCGCCGGCACCGGTCGTGTCGACGACCTCGGCCACCTCGACCGCGGGCACCTCGACGACTCCCGTCTCCTCCACGACGGCGACGCCGCGCGAGCCGAGCGTGACGATCGCCGACGTCGGTCCGAGCGCGAGGAGCTCGGACCAACCGGACGCGAGCTGCGCGGCCTCGTGCTCGTTGACGACCAGCACGGTGAGGGCGGCCAGCGTCGACGAAGGCAGCTCGGCCACCGGCGACAGGTTGAGCACGGTGCGGACACCGGCGGCGGAGGCGACGTCGATCGCGTGGACCACCGTCTCCAGCGGCACTTCCAGCGAGCACGTCAGCACCCGCACGCCGTCGAACGACAGACCGTCCACATCGGACGACGATACGTCGGCGTTCGCGCCGGGGGAGACGACGATCGAGTTCTCGCCGTCCGGGGTCACGGTGATGTAAGCGATCCCGGTCGGTCGCGTGGAGGTCTTCACCAGCGAGGTGTCGACGCCGGACGACGCCAGCGACTCGCGCAGCAACGAGCCGTACCCGTCGTCACCGACAGCGCCGACCAGTGCCACGGACGCCCCGACACGGGCGGCGGCGACGGCGGTGTTCGCGCCCTTGCCGCCGGGCAGCACGACGGTGTCGCCGCCGAGCACGGTCTCACCACCCGCGGGCCGCCTGCCGACCTCGACCACGAGGTCGGCGTTGGCGGACCCGAGAACCAGCAGAGGCTTCGTCACTTGGTGAACTCTGCCACGTTCTGCTTCGTGATGACCTTGACCTCGACGTCCACGACCTGCTGAACGGACTCGCCCTTCGCGGCGTGCACGGCCTGCTCGACGGCCTTCGACCCGAGCAGCTTCGGCTGCTGCGCCACGGTCGCGGCGAGCGTGCCCTCCTGGATCGCCTTCAGGCCGTCGGGCGTGCCGTCGAAGCCGACGACCATGACGTCCTTGCCCGCGCGGGCGCCGAGCGCCTTGATCGCGCCGAGCGCCATCTCGTCGTTCTCGGCGAAGATGCCCTTCAACGTCGGGTGGCCCTGCATCAGGTTCGTGGTCTCGTTGAGGCCCTTGGCGCGGTCGAAGTCCGCGACGGCCTCGGCGGCGACCTTGATGTTGCCGCTGTTGAGGCCCTGCTCGAAGCCCTGGCCGCGGTCGCGCGACGCCGACGCGCCCTGGATGCCCTTCAGGTGGCCGACCTCGCCGGAGGTGGCGCGGCCGAGCTCGATGGCCGCGAGGCTGCCGCCCTGCACGTTGTTCGACGCGACCTCGGCGGCGACCTTGCCCTCGACGGAGCGGTCGACCGAGATCAGCGGGATGCTCGCCAGCTCGGCCGCCTTCGCGGCGGGCGCGGACTGCTTGGAGTCGACCGGGTTGAGGATGATCGCCTTGACGCCCTGGGTCACCAGCGTCTGCACCTGGTTGACCTGGTTCGTCGCGTCGTTCTGCGCGTCGACCACGGTCAGCTTGGCGCCGAGCTGGTCCGCCATCTCCTGCGCGCCCTGCTGGAGCTCCACGAAGAACGGGTTGTTCAGAGTGGACACCGCGAGGCCGATCGTGATGTCACTTCCTCCTGACGCCCCGGTACCGCCGCACGCGGTCGCGGCCAGTGCCACCGCACCGAGGGTCAGCGCGATCCGTCGGGTCACCTTCATCAGTGTCTTCCTTACCTGTTGCGGGGTTCTTGCTCAGCGACGGCGGAGTGAGTCGAGCAACGCGGCGAGAGCGATCACCACGCCGATGACGACCTGCTGCCAGAAGGGGTGCACCTGCAGCAGGTTGAGGCCGTTGCGCAGGACGGCGAGCACGAGCGCGCCGACCAGCGTCCCGGTGGCGCGGCCGACGCCACCGGACAGCGACGCACCGCCGATGACGACGGCGGCGATGGCGTCGAGCTCGTAGCCGGCCGCTGCCTGCGGACCGGCGGACCCGAGCCGTCCCGCGAGCACGAGGCCCGCGGCGGCGGCGAACAGGCCGGACAGCGCGTAGATCCAGAGCTTCTGCCGGCGCACGTCGATGCCGCTGAGCTTCGCGGCCTCCTCGTTGCCGCCGATCGCGTACATGCGGCGGCCGAGGTTGGTGCGCGTCAGGATCAGACCGGTGATGCCGAAGAACGCGAGCATCAGCAGCAGCGGCAACGGGAGCATCGGCGCGAGGTTCGAGCCGAGGAACGTCACCAGCTCGTCGGTGTTGTGCGGCTGGCCTTCCGAGACCACGAGCGTGAGGCCGCGGGCGACGCTCAGCATGGCCAGCGTCGCGATGAACGGCGGCAGCTTGCCGTAGCTGATCATCGCACCGTTGACGAGGCCGCACAGCGCGCCGACGACCAGGCCGACCGGTCCGGCGGTGAGGGCGCCGACCATCGCGGCCAGCGCGGCGATGCTGCCGACCGACAGGTCGATGCCGCCCGCGACGACGACGAACGTCATGCCGAACGCCAGGATCGCGATGGCCGCGGCCTGCACGCCGACGTTGACGAGGTTCTGCGCGGTGAGGAACGCCGGGTTCGAGATCGCGAGCGCCAGCGCGAGGACGAGGAGTCCTGCGAGGGCGCCGTTCTCGCTGGCGTACTTGCGGATGCTGATCGTGGTCATGCGGAGATCTCCTGCACGGCGAGTGCCATCACCTGGTCTTGGGTCGCGCCACGGGGCAGCTCACCGGCCACGCGGCCGTGCGCCATCACGACGACGCGGTCGCTCATCCCGATCACCTCGGGCAGGTCGCTGGACACGAGCAGCACGGCCCGGCCCTGCGCGGTCATGCGGTTGACCAGCTCGTAGATCTCGACCTTGGCGCCGACGTCGACGCCGCGGGTCGGTTCGTCGAGGATCAGCACCTTCGGGTCGGCCAGCAGCCACTTGCCGATGACGACCTTCTGCTGGTTGCCGCCCGACAGCTCCTTCACGGGCTGGTCGACGCGGCCCTTCACGCGGAGCTTGCCCGCGATGTCGTGCAGGCGCTTCGCGTCGCGGTTCTCCAGCGTCACGAGCTCGAGGTTCTGGCCGACGGTCGCCGTGAGCACCAGGCCCTGGCCCTTGCGGTCCTCCGGCACCAGGCCCAGACCGGCCTTGATGGCGGCCTGGACGTCGTGGCGGCGCAACGGCTTGCCGTCGACCTCGACCGTGCCGCTGTCGTAGTCGTCCACGCCGAACGCCGCCCGCGCGACCTCGGTGCGCCCGGCGCCGACCAGTCCGGCGATGCCGACGACCTCGCCCGCGTGGACCTCGATGTCGATGTCGCTGAACACGCCGTTCTTCGTCAGGCCCGAGATCCTCAGCAACGGCTGCCCGGCGCGCTGCCGTTCGCGCGGGTACTGCTCGTCGATCGGGCGGCCGACCATCAGCTCGATCATGTGCTGGGTGGTGGCGCGCGGGCCGAGCACGCCGACAGACCTGCCGTCGCGCAGGACCGTGACGCGGTCGGCGATGCGCTGGATCTCGTCGAGGTGGTGGGTGATGAAGGTGAGCCCGACGCCGTTGTCCCGCAGCTGCGCCATGATCCGCAGCAACCGGTCGGTCTCGGTGTCGGTCAGGACCGCGGTCGGCTCGTCGAGGATCAGCACGCCCGCGTCCTTGTCGAGCGCGCGGGCGATCTCGATCATCTGCTGCTGGGCGATGCCGAGGTCGCGCACCTTGGCGTCCGGGTCGACGTCGAGGCCGACGCGGTTCAGCAGCTCCGGCGCCCTGCGGCGCATCTCGGCGCGGTCGACGAACCCGAACCTGCGCGGCAGCCGGTTGAGGAACAGGTTCTCCGCGACGCTCAGCTCGGGGACGAGCGCCAGCTCCTGGTGGATCACGGCGAGGCTGGTGCGGCCCTCGATCGTGCCGGAGTCGTGGCCGTGGATGCCCGCGAGGACCTTGACCAGCGTCGACTTGCCCGCGCCGTTCTCGCCGAGCAGGACGTGGACCTCGCCCGCGTTGATGTCGAGGTCGACGCCGTCCAGCGCCTTGGTGGCGCCGAAGTGCTTGGTGATGCCGCGTGCGGTGAGCAGCGTCGTGTTCCTGTGGGTGTTCACAGCTCGGCCTCCCCGAGCGAGCCGCGCAGCACGAGCTTCGCGGTCAGGCGGACGTCGTCGGGCTGACGGCCCTCGATCAGGGCGAGCAGGCTGCGCGCGGCGGCCTTGCCCATCTCGACGGTCGGCTGCGCGATGACGGTGATCGGCGGGTCGAGCAGCGGGAACCACGGCTGGTCGTCGAACACCGCGAACGCGATGTCGTGCGGGATCTGCAGGCCGCGGGCCCTGACCTCGCCCAACGCGCCCAGGCCCATCAGGTTGTCCATCGCGACGAGCGCGGTGGCGCCGTTGTCGAGGAGCCTGGCGGCGGCCTGGCTGCCGCTCTCCTGGCGGAAGTCGCCGTGCACGACCTGCGCGAGGCCGCCGAGCGACCCCGTGAGCACGTCCGTCCGTTCTCTTCCAGTGGAGGTGTTCGGCGGACCCGCGATCACTCCGATGCGGGTGTGGCCGGCGCCGACGAGCCGCCGGGCGAGCGCGGTCAATGCCTCGCTGCCGTCGGCGCGGACGACAGGGCATGTCGCGCCCTTGACCGTCCGGTCGAGCAGAACCAGTGGTACGCCGCCTGCGCTCACTTCGCGGACCAGACCCGGATCGTCTGTCGCGGGGCACAGCAGGAGGCCGTCCACCCGGCGGTCGAGCAGGGTGCGCACGTACGTGGCCTCCTGCTCGGCGCTCTCGTCGGCGTTCCCGATCACGACGCAGTAGCCGTGTGACCGGGCCTCGTCCTCGACCGCTCGCGCGATCTCGGCGAAGAACGGGTTCAGCAGGTCGCTGATGACCAGGCCCAGGGTCTGGGTGCTGGTGGTGCGGAGGGATCGCGCCAGGGCGTTGGGCCGGTAGCCGAGCTCCTCGATCGCGGCGAGCACGCGCACACGGGTCTCGGGAGTCGGCGCGGCATGGCCGTTGAGCACGCGCGACACGGTGGCCGTGGAGACGCCGGCGTGCTGCGCGACGTCCTTCATGGTCGTCACGAGGACTTAGTTAATCGATTACACATCTATGTAGTCAAGCTGAGACCGGTGGATGAGTAGGTGTACGGATGTCACTCGGCATGCGCTGCCGCACTCTGATCACATGAACGGACAGGATCGCCTCGGGGACGAGCAGCGGCTCGCGCTGGAGCTCGCGGCCATCGGGCAGCGGCTGGTGACGATCAGCTCGGAGATGCGGGAACGCACGTCGGGCCCGGTGGCGGCCGCGGCGACCGCAGTCGCCGAGGTCGTCGCACCTCCGACGCCCCCGCGGCCGATGCCCGCCCAGGCGCCGGTCCCCGGTCCGATCCCGCAGCAGGCCCCGCCGCCTCCGCCGGTTCAGGGCCCGCCCGTGCAGGCCAACCCGTGGTCGCAGGCCGCTTCGGCGCCGCTGCCGCCTCCGCCCGGTCCCCAGTTCCCGCCGCCTCCGCAGGCGCCGTGGCCCCCGCAGCAGCCGTGGGGTCCGCCGCAGCCGCGTGAGACGTTGTTCGAGAAGCTCGGCAAGGACGGCGCCGGCGCGAAGCTGCTGGCGTGGGTCGGTGGCGCGATCACCGTGCTCGGGTTCGTGCTGCTGCTGGTCCTGGCCGTGCAGCGCGGCTGGCTCGGCCCGTTGCCGCGGGTCATCGGAGGCGCGGTGTTCAGCAGCGCGCTGATCGGCATCGGCGTCTGGCTGCACCGCAACCCCGCCGGACGCGTGGGGGCGTTCGCGCTGGCCTTCACCGGTTTCGCGGGCATGTACCTGGACGTCATCGCGGCCACGAGCCTCCACCACTACTTCCCGGCGGCCGTGGGTCTCGTCGTCGGGCTCGCCGTCGCCGCGACCGGTGTCGTGCTGGCCGTGCGCTGGAACTCGCAAGCGCTCGCGGTCACCGTCGTCGTCGCCTGCGCCGTCTGCTCGCCCGCGCTCACCGAGGGCTTCACCGTCCTGCTCGTCGCGTTCCTGCTGGTGCTGAAGATGGCCAGCACACCGGTGCAGATCCGGCGCAACTGGCCGGGTCTCGCGATCGCCGGTGGCTTCCCCGCGATCCTCGCGTCGCTGGTCACGACCGCGACCGCCATCCCGCGCAGCTACGAGTGGACCGTCGTCGCCGTGGCCGGGGCGACGACCGTCGTCGGCATCGTGGTCGCGCTGCTGACGATCCGGAAGCGCCGCGACGACGTCGTGGCGATCGCCCTGGTCGCCGGGTCGGCGCTGCCGGCGCTGTTCGCGACGACGTTGCTGGACCGGACGTCCGCGTCGGTGCTCGCCGGTGCGGTGGCCGCGGTGCTGCTGGCGATCTGGATGGTCCCCGACCTGCCGCGAGCGTTTGCGACCGCGGCCGGTGCGACCGGCATGCTGGCGTTGTTCCAGACCACGGTCATCGCGCTGGACGGCAACGTGCGGACGGCGATCGTGCTGGCCGAGGCGGTGCTGCTGGCGTTCCTCGCGGCGCGGCTGAACAAGAAGAGCGCGCTGGTCGGCTCGATCGCGTTCGGCGTCGTCGGGTTCTTCATGGCCGTCGGACTGGCCGTGCCGATCACGTGGCTGGTCGACGAACCCCGCTTCTTCAACACCGTCTCGCCCGGCGACTACGCGGCCGGTCTCATCACCGCCGTGGTGCTGGGGATCTACGCGGCCGTCGCGCCGTGGGCCGCGCTGAAGATGCAGGTGCTGCGCGAGCCGGCCAAGCACCCGTTCCCGTGGATCGTCTCCGGCCTGGTGCTGCTCTACGGCGCGGCGGGTGCGGTGCTGTGCGCGGCGCTGCTCGTGTCGCCGGATGAGACCGGGTTCCTCTTCGGACACTCGATCGTCACCGTCTCGTGGACGATCGCGGCACTGTTCCTGCTGGTCAAGGGGATCGGCAACAAGGCGCTGCGGATCTCCGGCCTGATCCTGGTCGGTGCCGCGGTGGTCAAGCTGGTGCTGTTCGACCTGTCCGCGCTCGACGGCATCGCCCGCGTGCTGGCGTTCCTCGGCGCCGGTCTGGTCCTGCTCACCGCGGGCACCCGGTACGCGAAGCTGGTGGCCTCGGCGAACCAGCCGCGCCCGTGACCGGTACTACGAGAAGGCAAATGTTTCGCTCGACCGGGTGACCGAAGTGGATTGAAAGCACCCGGAAGTGGTCCCATCGCCGCATGGCAAAGCCACGCCTCGTGGCCGCGGTTGTAGCGCTCTCAGCGGCCTTCGCGGCGATGGGTGTTCAGCAACGGCACGAGTACACGACCACTTCCACCGCTTCGGTCGCCCCGCTCGCGTACGTGGTCGGCAAGACGGGTCTCGTGCAGATCGTCGACACCAGGACGGGTGCCGTTCTCGCGAAGGCCGACACCGGGGGCCGGGCGACGGGGGTCGCCGTCTCGCCCGACGGGCGGCGGCTCTACGTGGTCAACGGCTGGACCGGCGCGATCACCGTGGTCGACCCGCGGACGGGCGCGATCCTCGACCGGATCTTCACCCAGGTCCAGCTCTCGCACGCGGCGATGCGCCCGGACGGTCAGCGGCTCTACGTCTCGGCGGCCGGCAGCGTCGCGGTGGTGGACCCGGAGAACTTCCGGCTGGTGGCGGCGGTCAAGGTCGGCGGCGGTCCGCAGGGGCTCGCGGTCCACCCGAGCAACAGGGTCCTCTACGTCGCGAACTCGCAGGACGGCACGGTGAGCCTCGTCGACACCGCGACCGCGTCCCAGACCTCGACGATCCAGGTCGGCGGCATGCCGCAGTTCCTCGCGATCTCGCCCGACGGCACCCGGCTCTACGTGAGCGGCATGCGCCTGGGGGACACCACGCCCGGGACGTTGTCGGTGATCGACACGACCACGAACCAGGTCGTCGGCTCGGTGGAGACCGGCAGGGGAGCGGGCAGCATCGCGGTGACGCCGGACGGTGCCACGGTCTACCTGACGCTGCCGAAGGACGGCGAGGTCGTGGTCGTCGACGCGGCCACGATGCAGGTGCGCGAACGTCTGCCCATCGACTCGCCGGGCGTCGCCATCGCTCCTGGCGACTCGAGGGTCTTCCTCGCGACCGGAGCGACGACGACCGTGCTGGACAGCTCGAACACCGTGCTCGCCACGTACCGGATGAAGACGGGCGAGCTGGAGGAGGCGAGGCCGCGCCAGTTCGACGCGGCCATGATCGCCTTCCCCGTCGCTCAGCCGACCGCGACCGGCTTGCGGACCTCGTCGTCGAACGGGTCGTCGAGGTCGTCCGCCGGCTCGTCGTGAAGCGCGAGGCGTTCCTGGATCCGCTTGAGCGGACCGGGTGACCACCACGCGGCGTTGCCGAGGAGCTTGAGCACCGCGGGCACGAGCAGCATCCGGACGACGGTGGCGTCGAGCGCCAGCGCGAGGATCATGCCGACGCCGACGAACCGCATCATCGCGACCTGCGAGAACGCGAACGCGCCGGTGACGACGATCAGCAGCAGCGCCGCCGAGGTGATCACGCGGCCGGTCTTGGCCAGGCCGGTGGTGACGGCCTCCTCGGTCGTCGCGCCCTGGCTGCGCGCCTCGACCATGCGGGACAGCAGGAAGACCTCGTAGTCCGTCGACAGGCCGAACACGATCGCCGCCATCAGCACGACGATGCCGGACTCGAGCGGTCCCGGCGTGACGCCGAGCCAGTCGGCGCCGTGACCCTCCTGGAAGATCCAGACCAGCACGCCGAACGTCGCCGACAGCGACAACGCGCTCATCAGCACGGCCTTGATCGGCAGCACGACCGAGCCGAACGCGAGGAACATCAGGATCAGCGTCGCGCCCACGAGCAGCGCGATCATCAACGGCAGCCCGGCCGCGATGGCGTCGAGCGAGTCGCTGACGATGGCGGTGGTGCCGCCGACCAGCACCTCGGCCCCGGCGGGCGGGGTGAGCGCGCGGACGTCCTTGAGCGCCTGCTTCGACTCGTCGCTCAGCGCGTCGCCGTCGAGGCCGGCCGAGGCGGACGTGACGCCGTTGGCGGAGCCGGTCGGCTGGACACCCTTGATGCCGGAGACCTCGCCGACCTTGCCCAGGTAGTCCTGGACCGCGGCCTGGTCGCCGCCCTCGACGACGACCTTGAAGCCCTGGCTGGAGAGCGCGGAGAAGTTCTGGTTGATGTTCTCGGTGGCGACGCGCACGGCGTTGCCCTCGGGCAGCACCTTCTCGGTGACCTGGCCGAACTGCACGTTCAGGAACGGCGAACCGAGCGCGACGAGCACACCGATGATCGGCACGGCGATCAGCAGGGGCCGCTTCATGACCGCGCCGCTGAGCTTGCGCCAGCCGCGTTCGCTGGGCTCCTTCTTGCGCCACGGCATAGCGAGCTTGTCGACCCGCTTGCCCAGGACGCCGAGCAGTGCGGGCAGCAGCGTCAGCGAGACCAGCGCCGCGATCGCGACCGAGGCCACGCCGCCGTACGCGAGGGACTTCAGGAAGCCGTGCGGGAAGAGCAGGAGGCCGGCCAGTGCGATGACCAGCAGTGTCGCGCTGAACACGACGGTGCGACCGGCGGACGCGACGGTGCGGCCGACGGCCTGTTCGGTCGTGCGTCCCTGCGCGAGCTCCTCGCGGAACCGGCCCACCATGAACAGCCCGTAGTCGATCGCCATGCCGAGGCCGAGCAGCGACGCGACGTTGACGGCGAACGAGTTGACCTCGGTGAAGATCGCGACGGCGTGCAGCACGCCGAGCGCGCCCATGATCGCGAGACCGCCGACGACGACGGGGAGGGACGCGGCGACCAGTCCACCGAAGATGATCACGAGCAGGAGCAGGACCAGCGGCAGCGAGAACATCTCGGCGCGCGTCAGGTCTTCCTGCGACATGTCGTTGATGGCCTTCTGGGTGGGCACGAGCCCACCGACCTGCTGGGTGAAGCCGTCGATCGCGAGCTGGCCCTCGACGTCCTGGAACTGCTTGATCTGCTCGTTCGAGTCGCCGCTGCTCAGCGTGATGGCGACGAGCGCCTGCTTCTGGTCGTCGGAAGGCACCGGCCCGACGGTCTTGAGCACGTCGTCCTTGGGGAAGCCGCTGATGTGGTCGGCGACCTTCTTGAGCTCGAGCGGGTTGGCGAAGTCGCCGCGGTAAATGACGATCACGTCACCGTTCTGCCGCCCGAACGCCTCCTCAGCTACCTTGTCGGCCCGCGCCGCCTCGCTGGAAGGAGCTTCGTAGCCGCCCTGGCTGAGCCTGTCGAACACGCCCAGGCCCCACACGCCGCCCAAGACGGCGAGCAGCACTGTCGCGACCAACACCACCCACCGGCGGCGATATGCGATCGAGCCCCACTTCGCGAACATCGGCGACGGCCTCCTGGGTTACCGTTCTGTAAATCTCGTGAACTCTTGTAAACACCGTTCACTGAAACCGTACGGGGCCGTGGACAGGGTCTACAACCCGATGGAGTGACATATGACCGAGGCCACTCGCCGAGAACGACTTCGTGCTGAAACCGAGCGTGAGATTCGGCAGGCGGCCCGCGCCCTTTTGGTTGAGAGCGGACGTGACGCGGTTACCCTCCGTGCCATCGCCCGCAAACTGGGGATCACCGCGCCGGCCCTGTACCGCTACTACGACTCGCACGACGCCCTGCTGCGGCAGCTCTGCGACGACATCTGCGACGACATGGCCACCGCGCTGCACGAGGACCTGGCCGCGGACCCGACGGCGAAGGTCGACTGCAAGGTCAGGACGGTGTGCCACGCGTTCCGCCGCTGGGCGCTGGCCCACCCGCAGGAGTTCGCGCTGGTCTTCGCCTCACCCCGCGACCCGCTCGGCGCCGACCAGTTCGGCTCGGTGTTCCTGCGCCTGGCCGGCCCGCTGATCGCGTCGAACCAGGCGGCGAACCACGTGGACGCGGAGGTGCCGTCGGTGCTGCACGAGGACCTGGTGCGGTTCCAGCAGGTGCTCGCCGGCGCGGTGTCGGCGACCGGGGTGGAGCTGGACGGGCACGTGCTCAACCTGGGCAAGATCTACCACGTCGTGCAGTCGTGGGTGCGGCTGTACGGGCATGTGGCGCTGGAGGTGTTCGGGCGGTTCCCGTTCGCGGTGACGAACCCGGAGCCGATGTTCGACTCGATGCTGGACCAGATGCTGATGGACATCGGGTTCTCGGAGGCGCCGGAGTCGGCTGGGGCGCCGGAGTCGGCGGGGCGTTGATGTAGCGCGGGGCGGACGTTCGGCGACATACGCCCCGTGGCCGACGCCAAGAACCCGGAAGCACCCGCTGACCTGCCCGCTGTCGTCGAGGAACCTGTCTCGTCGCCGGGCGGGCCAGGTCAGGCGATCCTCGATCTGCTGGACAAGGCCATCGGCCTGCAGACGCCGCTGGTGCGCAAGAACATCGCGAGGGCCCGGCAGCGCAATCCCGAGGCGACGCCCGCCGAGGTCATCGGCACGCTGGAGAAGATGTACGTCAGCGCCCTGGCGGGCACGGGGGCCGCGGTCGGTGGAGCCGCGGCCGCGCCCGGTGTCGGCACGGGGGTCGCCCTGGCGTTATCAGCGGGTGAGGCGCTGACGTCCTTCGAGCTCAGCGCCCTGTTCGTGCTCTCCGTCGCCGAGGTCCACGACATCCCGCTCGACGAGATCGAACGCCGCCGGACCCTCGTGCTGGGAATCCTGCTCGGCGAGTCGGGGTCCAAGACCATCGGCAAGGTGGCCGAGCGCACCGGCCAGCACTGGGCGCGTCAGATCATCAGTGCGGTGCCGACGACGACGCTCAAGCAGATCAACCGCGTCCTGGGCGTCAACTTCGTCACCAAGTACGGCACCAAGCAGGGGATCGTCGTGCTCGGCCGCGTGATCCCGTTCGGCATCGGCGCCCTGATCGGCGGCGGAGCCAACGCGACCATGGCCGTGCTCGCCGTCAAAGCCGCGCGGCACGCGTTCGGCGACGCCCCAAAGTCGTGGGGGCCGACGCAGCCGTAGCCGCGCCGGCCCCCACCACAAACCAACTACAGGACGATGTTCACCAGGCGGCCGGGGACCACGATCACCTTGCGCGGTTCGCCACCGGCGACCAGCTCCGCGATCTTCTCCTCGGCCAGCGCCGCGGCCTTGATCTCGTCCTGCGACGCGGACGCCGGCACGACGACGCGCGAGCGGACCTTGCCGTTGACCTGGATCGGGTACTCCACGGTGTCCTCGACCAGGTACTGCTCGTCGGCGGCCGGGAACGGGCCGTGTGCCAGCGAGCCGGTGTTGCCCAGCTTCGTCCACAGCTCCTCGGCCACGTGCGGGGCCTGCGGGGCCAGCATCAGGACCAGGGGCTCCGCCAGCGCTCGGGGAGTGCCGGCGGCGTAGTGCTTGGTGACGTAGTTGTTCAGCTCGATCAGCTTCGCGCCCGCCGTGTTGTAGCGCAGGTTGGCGTAGTCGTCGTGGACGCCGGCGATGGTCTTGTGCAGCAGGCGCAGCGCTTCCGCCGAAGGCTCCTCGTCCACTACCCGCAGCGAGCCGTCGGTCTCGTCTACCAGGTTGCGCCACAGGCGCTGCAGGAAGCGTTGTGCGCCTACGACGTCCTTGGTCGCCCACGGGCGTGACACGTCCATCGGGCCCATGGACATCTCGTAGAACCGGAAGGTGTCGGCGCCGTACCGCTCGCACATCTCGTCGGGCGTGACGACGTTCTTCAGGCTCTTGCCCATCTTCCCGTACTCACGGCGCACTTCCTCGCCGTTGTGGAAGAACTTGCCGTCCTCCTCGACGACCTCGTCGGCCGGGACGTAGACACCGCGCGGGTCGACGTACGCGTACGCCTGGATGTAGCCCTGGTTGAACAGGCGGCGGTATGGCTCGTCGCCGGACAGGTGGCCCAGGTCGAACAGGACCTTCTGCCAGAAGCGCGAGTACAGCAGGTGCAGGACGGCGTGCTCGACGCCGCCGATGTACAGGTCGACGCCGCCGGGGTCGGTCGGGCCGTGCTCGGCCGTGCGCGGGCCCAGCCAGTACTTCTCGTTCTCGGCGTTGACGAACCGCTCGGTCTCGACCGGGTCGACGTAGCGCAGCTGGTACCAGCACGAACCCGCCCAGTTCGGCATCGTGTTGGTGTCGCGGCGGTAGGTGCGGACACCATCGCCCAGGTCCAGCTCGACGGTCGTCCACTCCGTGGCGCGCGACAGCGGCGGCGACGGCTCGGTGTCCGCGTCGTCCGGGTCGAACGTGCGGGGGGAGTAGTCGTCGACGTCGGGCAGCTCGATCGGCAGCATCGACTCGGGCAGCGCGATGGCGGTGCCGGCCTCGTCGTAGACGACCGGGAACGGCTCGCCCCAGTACCGCTGGCGGCTGAACAGCCAGTCGCGCAGCTTGAACTGGACGGTGCCGTGGCCGTGGCCGTTCTCCTCCAGCCAGCCGATGATCGTCTTCTTGGCGTCGTCGATCGCCATGCCGTCCAAGAAGCCCGAGTTCACCGCCGGGCCGTCACCCGTGTACGCCTCGCCCTCGAAACCCTCCGAGGGCTGGACCGTGCGGATGATCGGCAGGTCGAACTTCTTCGCGAAGTCCCAGTCGCGCTGGTCCTGGCCGGGCACGGCCATGATCGCGCCGGTGCCGTAGCCCATCAGCACGTAGTCGGCGATGTAGACCGGGATCTGCTGGCCGTTCACCGGGTTCGTGGCGTACGCCCCGATGAAGACGCCGGTCTTCTCCTTGTTCTCCTGACGGTCCAGCTCGGACTTCAGGGACGCTGCGCGCCGGTACGCGGCGACATCTGCCACGCGATCGGGCGTCGCAATCTGGTCCACCAGCTCGTGTTCCGGTGCCAGGACAACGTAGGTCGCGCCGAACAGCGTGTCCGGACGGGTCGTGAAGACCTCAATGTTCTCGCTTCCCACCGCAAATCGGACACGGGCGCCGTGCGAGCGCCCGATCCAGTTGCGCTGCATGGCCTTGACCTTGTCCGGCCAGTCCAGCCGGTCCAGGTCGTCGATCAGCCGGTCCGAGTACGCGGTGATGCGCATCATCCACTGGCGCAGGTTTTTCCTGAACACCGGGAAGTTGCCACGCTCACTGCGACCGTCCGCGGTGACCTCTTCGTTCGCCAGCACAGTACCCAGTCCGGGACACCAGTTGACGGGCGCCTCCGACATGTAGGCCAGGCGGAAATCGCCCAAGATCCTTTGCTGGTCGGCAAAAGACAGCTCAGACCACGTGCCGCCACCCGGAACGTCCCGCTCGCCGGACTCGAACTGCGAGATCAACTCGGCGATCGGGCGCGCGCGCTTCAGATCCGCGTCGTACCAAGAGTTGAAGATCTGCAGGAAGATCCACTGAGTCCACTTGTAGTACTCGGGGTCGATCGTCGAGATGCGGCGGCGCTCGTCGTGACCCAGACCCAGCCTGCGGATCTGGCGCAGGTAGGTGTTGATGTTGTCCTCGGTGGTCTTGCGCGGGTGCTGGCCGGTCTGCACCGCGTACTGCTCCGCGGGCAGGCCGAACGCGTCGAAACCCATGGTGTGCAGCACGTTGCGGCCGTTCATGCGGTGGTACCGCGCGAAGACGTCCGTGCCGATGAAGCCCAGCGGGTGGCCGACGTGCAGGCCGGCACCGCTCGGGTACGGGAACATGTCCTGCACGAACAGCTTGTCCGCGGGCACGTCACCCTTGAGCGCTCCAACGGGGTTGGGCGCGTAGTAGGTGCCGTGGTCCTCCCAGTACTGCTGCCACCGCTTCTCGATCTGGTTCGCCAGTTCGGCGGTGTAGCGGAAGGCGGGAATCTCCGCCGCGTCCGTGCTCATCTCAGGCGTCCCTCTCACATCGATCCTGCCCCTGATACGACGAAACCCCCCAGCCCAGATGGGCATGGAGGGTGGCCGCGCCGACCGTCTTGCGATCAGGTCGTCGCGGCTAGCTAAGGAGCAGGCGGGCCGTGCTCATGCCCTCAACGGTATCAGCGCAGCGCAAGCTCGATGAACGCGGTGGCCTGGGGCACACCAGACGAGGGTTCGTTCCCGGCGGGCGGCGGGGGAGTCTTACCCTCATGGGGTGAACATCGTGCTGTCGGTCGTCCTGGGTGTGCTCGGCGTCGCTCTCGGCGCGGTCGGTCTGCTGGGTCTGCAGGGCAAGCTGCGGCGCAACCGCTACGTCGGTGTGCGCACGGCGGCGGCTGTCCGCGACGAGGAGACGTTCGCGCTGGCCAACCGGGTCGCGGGCGTGCCGAACGTCGCGGCCGGTGTCGTGGCGATCGTGTCGGGCGCCATGGCGTTCGTCATGGAGGACCTGGCCGTCACCGCCGGGATCATCGGACTGGTCGGCGCGCTGGCCATCGCGTTCGCCGGCGGGATCGTCGGCAGCCGGGCGGCGGCGCTCGTGCCGGAGCCGGTCAAGCCCAAGGGCTGCGGTGGCTGCGCCTGCGGTGGCGGCGGCTGCTCGCCCCTCGCGGGGCTCTGACCCCGAAGCTCTCCTGACAAGGCCGGATCATCAGTTGATCCGGCCTTGTTGTTTCACGTGAATCAGTTGTCGCGGACGTCCTTCGGGTAGGTCGCCAGCAGCGCGAGCGGCATGCCCTGCCGGCGCAGCACCCTGCCCCACAGATCGGTCTTCGCGGCCGCCAGCACGTCGTCGGCCAAGCCCGTGACGACCATCCAGTCGCCGCGTTCGATCTCACCCGCGAGCTGACCCTCGCCCCAGCCCGAGTAGCCCGCGAACACGCGCAGGCCCCTGACCAGCGGCAACAGGTCGTCCGGCTCGGCGTCCAGGTCGATCAACGCCACCGGGCCCTGCACACCGACCAGGCCCTCCACCTTCGCCGGGTCGGTGCCCGGCTTCAGGGCCGCCAGGCACAACGCCGTCTTCTGCTCGACCGGACCGCCGACGTAGATGCACTGCGGCTTGCTGACGTGCTCGCCCCACGGCGGCAGCACGTCCACCACGGCCACTTCGGACGGACGGTTCAGCACGACACCGAGGGTCCCCTCGGGCCGTTGGTCGATGATGTAGACGACGGTGCGTGTGAAGTTCGGGTCGTTCAGGCTCGGAGCGGCAACCAAGAGGGAGCCTGGCTCGACTTCGGCATCGGGACGCACGTCACCATGAAATCACCCGTGATCGTCGGAACAACTCAGGGCCGCGCCCCGTTAGACTCAACTGTCGGATGTCTTTGTGTCCCCCGGGCTCAACAGACAACTGCCTTCGCGGAATACCGTCCGGCTGGAGCCGCGTAGTGCATCGCGCCGTGAGGCGACCTGGCATCCGATCCACCTGAGCCGGACCGCGAGGTCCGGCTTTCGTGGTTTTCACGGCGGCGCGCATACAGTGCAGCGGTGACGACGCTCGCGGTGGAGAAGAACCACTGGGGATCACGCCGGTTCCTGGGCATCCCCGAGTACCGCAGGCTCCTCGCCACCCGCCTCGCCTCGCAGTGGGGCGATGGGCTCTTCCAGGCCGGTCTCGCCGGCGCCGTCCTCTTCAACCCCGAACGGCAGGCCGACCCGGCGGCGATCGCGGCCGGCTTCGCGGTGCTGCTGCTGCCGTACTCGCTGATCGGACCGTTCGCGGGCGCCCTGCTCGACCGGTGGGACCGCAAGAAGGTCATCGTCGTCGCGAACGTCCTGCGCGCCGTGTTCGTGCTGTTCACCGCACTGGCCGTGGGGGCGGGTCTGAGCGGGGTGCCGCTCTACGTCTCCGCGCTCGTCGTCATGGGCATCGGCCGGTTCGTCGGCTCCGGGCTGAGCGCCTCGCTGCCGCACCTCGTCCCCGAGGACCACCTGGTCGAGGCGAACGCGCTGGCCACGACGGCCGGGGCGATCATGGCCGTGGTCGGTGCCGCCTGCGCGATCGGGTTCCGCACGGTCCTCGGCGCCGGCGACGGCGGGTCCGGGTGGACGACCGGCATCGCCGCGGCCGGGCTGCTGCTCGGCGCGTTCATCGCCAGCCGGTTCAAGGCGGGCGCGCTCGGGCCGGACGAGGTCCGCGAGCCGCACAACGCCGTCAAGGCCGTCGCACGCGGTCTGCTGGACGGCGGCAGGGCCACGCTGCGGACGCCGAGCGTCACGGCGGGCCTCGCGGCACTGCTCGCGCACCGGGCGGGGTTCGGCGTCAGCCTGATCATCACGCTGCTGCTGATGCGCTACAGCCTGGAGGACGTCGGCATCCTCAAGGCGGGCATCGGCGGCCTCGGCGAGATCGCGGTGGCGGGCGGTGCGGGCATCCTGCTGGCCGGCCTGCTCACCGACCGGCTGGTCAGCCGGTTCGGCGTGAAGCGCACGATCTGCGGCGCGTTGTTGCTGACGGCGGCCGCGCAGGCGGGTCTCGGGCTGCCGATGACGCTGCCGACCATCCTCGCGGCCGGGTTCTTCGTCATCTTCGCCGGTCAGATCGTCAAGCTGTGCGTGGACACCGCGGTGCAGCACGACGTCGGCGACGAGGTGCGCGGGCGCGTGTTCGCGCTCTACGACACCCTCTTCAACGTCACGCAGGTCACCGCGGTGACCATCACCGCGACGGTGGTCCCCCTGGACGGGCGCTCGCCCGGCCTCCTGCTCACCGCCGCCGGCCTCTACCTGGTCGGCCTCGCCGCCTACCTGGTCCTGTCAGCGCGGAAACGGCAGGTGCAGCATCCCGGCCTCGTGCGCGAAGACGACGGCGGCCACCCGATCCGGTAGGTCGAGCCGCCGCAGGATGTCGGCGACCTCGTCGGTCACCTGCTGCAGGCCCAAGCCGAGCACGCGGGCGATCTCGTGGTCCTCGTGACCACGGGCCAGGCATCGCAGCACGACCCGCTGCTCGTCGGTCAGCACGTCCAGGCCGTGCACTTCAGGACTCGCGGACAGTCCCCAGGAGAACATCTGCACCACCCCCCATGAGCAACACCCATGGTGCATCGCCGCGCTGACGCTTCGCTAACGCGGCGATGTCATGCCATCACGTCGCGTCACGAGACGGGCGGCGTGATCCCCTGGTCGCGCGCCCAACCGACCAGGGCGGCCTCGGCCTCGTCGCGGTCCAGGGGACCCCGGTCGAGCCGGAGCTCCTTGAGGAACTTCCACGCGGCACCGACCTGCGGGCCCGGCGGCAGGCCGAGGAGCTTCATGATCTCGTTGCCGTCGAGGTCGGGACGGACGCGCGCCAGGTCCTCCTCGGCCGCGATGCGCGCGATGCGCTCCTCCAGGGAGTCGTAGGTCCGCCGCAGCAGGCTCGCCTTGCGCTTGTTGCGCGTCGTGCAGTCCGCGCGGACGAGCTTGTGCAACCGCGTCAGCAGGTCACCGGCGTCCGTCACGTACCGGCGCACGGCCGAGTCGGTCCACTCGCCGTTGCCGTAGCCGTGGAAGCGCAGGTGGAGGTAGACGAGCTTGGCGACGTCCTCGGTGATCTCCTTCGAGTACCGCAACGCCCGCAAGCGCTTGCGGACCATCTTCGCGCCCACGACCTCGTGGTGGTGGAACGAGACGCCGCCGCCGGACTCGAACTTCCTGGTGGCCGGTTTGCCGATGTCGTGCAGCAGCGCGGCGATCCTCAGCACCAGATCGGGTGACTGATCGACATCTTCAAGATCGATTGCCTGCTCCAGCACAACCAGGGAGTGGTCGAAGACGTCCTTGTGCTGATGGTGTTCGTCGATTTCCAGCTTCATGGCCGTGAGCTCGGGCAGCACGATGTCGGCCAGCCCGGTCTCGACCATGAGCTCGATGCCGCGGCGGGGGTGCGCCCCGCACAGGAGCTTCGAGAGCTCCACCTGCACGCGCTCCGGCGTGATGCGGGTGAGCTGTGCTGCCATCGACCGCATCGCCTCGACCACCCGCGGCGCCGCGGTGAAGCCCAACTGGGAGACGAACCGGGCCGCGCGCAGCATGCGCAGCGGGTCGTCGCCGAACGACTCCTGCGGGGTCGCCGGGGTGTCCAGCACGCCGTCGCGGGCGGCCTGGAGGCCTCCGGTCGGGTCCACGAACTCCTCGGCGGCGATGTCGAACGCCATCGCGTTGACGGTGAAGTCGCGCCGGAGGAGGTCACCGTCGATCGAGTCGCCGAAGGTGACCTCGGGGTTGCGGGTGACGCCGTCGTAGACGTCCGCGCGGAAGGTCGTGATCTCGATGATCTCGCCCTTCTTGGACGCGCCGACCGTCCCGAACGCGATGCCGGTGTCCCACTGCGCGTCGGCCCAGCCCTTCAGCAGCTGCTGGATCTCGGCCGGGCGCGCGTCGGTGGTGAAGTCGAAGTCGTTCGTCGGGCGCTCCAGCACGGCGTCGCGCACACTTCCGCCCACGAGGTAGAGGCGTTTGCCCCCGGCTGCGAACCGGGCGGCGAGCTCGGCGACGACTGGCGTGATGGCGGGCGTTTCCACCATCGCATTCTGCTGGAGCGGTCGAGACACGAGAAACCAGCGTACTCAAGGTTCGTAAGTACGATCGGCCCCATGTCCCCGTCAGCCGCACGTTCCGGAAGCCCCAAACCGGGGCGCAGGAAGAAGCGCAGGGGCAGGAAGCTCAAGACGGTCGACGAGACGTCGGCGGGCGGCCTGGTGCTCGACGGCGAGCAGCGGGCGGCGGTGATCGGGAGACTTGACCGCCGGGGCCGGTTGCTGTGGTCTTTGCCCAAGGGCCACATCGAGGCAGGCGAGACCGCGGAACAGACCGCGGTGCGCGAGGTCGCCGAGGAGACCGGTATTCATAGCAGGGTGCTGCGCCCGTTGGGGTCGATCGACTACTGGTTCGTCGCGGACGACCGCCGGGTGCACAAGACGGTTCACCACTTCCTCCTCGAAGCGCTGGGGGGAGAGCTTTCCGACGAAGACGTGGAGGTCACCGAGGTGGCGTGGGTGCCACTCGGCGAGCTGGACGAGCGACTCGCGCATGCCGACGAGCGCCGCCTGGTCCGCCGAGCTGCAGAACTGCTCTCCGACCGCTGCCGGAACGGGGCGGAGTCGGCGTGAGCCTGAGGAAGCTCCTCTGCACAGCCGCCGTCGCCGCGTTCCTGGTGACGGTCACACCGCCCGCGGGCGCCGTCGAGCAGTCGCAGCCGGACGAGATCGACGCACTGCCCTTCATGCCGGCTCCCGCCACCCAGGTGTGGGCGACCAGGTCGCTGTCCGCGCAGCCGGGCCAGCAGGCGCCGCAGTTCCTGCGGCTCGACATCGCCCGGCTCACCCCCCGGTTCGTGACGAGCGACTCGCCCGGCACCGTCACCATCACCGGCTCGATCGTCAACGTCGGCGACCGCAAGGTCTCCGACATCGTGCTGCGCCTGGAGCGCGGTGAGTCGCTCGACACCGAGGACGACCTGCGCAAGGCGCTGCGCGAACCGGCGGCGGCCGAGGCCGTGCAGCCCAAGTTCACGCCGATCGCCGGCTCGCTCGAGCCCGGTCAGCAGAAGGACTTCACGCTCGACGTGCCGTTGCGCGGCACCGACCCGACGTCGTTGCAGGTCGACCAGCCCGGCATCTACCCGATCCTCGCCAACGTCAACGGCAGGCCGGACTACGGCGGCCAGGCGCGGCTCGCGGCGCTGTCGACGCTGCTGCCCGTGCTCGGGGTGCCCGGCGGCGAGACCAAGGGCAAGCCGGGCGCGGTCGCGAAGCTGACCGTGCTGTGGCCGATCGCCGACAAGCCGCGCCTGGTCCGCCTCGGCGGCCCCGGCCAGTCGGAGCTGGTCGACGACGAGCTGACCACGTCGCTCTCGGTCAACGGCAGGCTGTACGGCCTGCTCCAGGCCTACGAGCAGGCGATCACGTCGATGAGCACCGGCATGTGCCTGGCCATCGACCCCGACCTGCTGCGCACCGTGCAGGCCATGAGCACCGGGTACTCGGTCCGCGGTGGTGCCGAGGGCAGGGGCGAGGTCGAGGCGAAGCTGTGGCTCGACCGGCTCAAGCTCGCCGTCGCCGGCCGGTGCGTCGTGGCGCTGCCGTACGCCGACGCCGACCTCGTGGCGTTGAACAGGGCGAAGCTCGGCACGATGCGCTCACTCGCGGTGACCGACGGCCCCAAGCTGATCAAGGACGTCCTGGGCGTGCAGCCGCTGCCGGACCTGGTCTGGCCAGAGGACGGCGTGCTGGACCAGTCGACGTTCGACGAGCTGGTCACCCCGCAGCCGGACAAGCGCTACACCGGCGTGAAGTCGGTCCTGCTCGACCCGTCCGGCGTCGCCGACGCCCCCGGCACCGCGCCGGTCGTCATCGGCGGCCAGCACCCGGTGACCGCGGTGAAGATCGACTCGATGGTCTCGGACGCGCTGCAGGGCAGCGACTCGCGCCCGCGCACGCTGTCCGGCGTGACCTCACCGGTCGAGAGCCAGCCGGTGTCCGTGCAGAACGCGCTGGCGGTGCTCGTATTCCGCGCCGGCTGGCAGGGCGACGGCCGCAACGTGCTGGTCACGCCGCCGCGCCGGTGGAACGCGCCGCTCTCGGAGATGACCGAGTTCCTGGCCGCCGCCCAGAAGCTGGTCGGCAGCGGCTACGCGGCCCAGACCGGGCTGGAGGAGCTGACCGAGTCGACCCCGTCGGTGACCAACGCCAAGGTCGCCTACCCGGCGGAGGCCGGCGCGCGGGAGATCTCGACGGTCATCTCCGACTCCGTCACGAACCAGAGCGTGCAGCTCAACGGCCTGGTCGCGGCGATGCAGCAGGAGGACAGCGAGCACGCGGCGCCCGCCGACCTGGCCGACCCGCTGTGGCTCGGCCTGCTGCGCGCGATGTCCGGCGCGTGGCGGTCGAACGAGCAGGGCGCCCGGTCCGCCGCGGACATCAGCCAGGGCGAGATCAACGGCCTGACCGGCATGGTCGGCGTGACGCAGCCGAACAGCCCGATCCTGCTGGGGTCCGGTGACAGCCCGATCCCGGTCACGATCACGAACAAGCTCGACGTGCGCGTGACCGTGCGGATCGCGCTGGCCGACACCCCCGGCATCCGCAAGCTCGACCTCGCCGACCAGGTGCTTCCCGCCCGCGGCGAACGGGTCGTGCGGGTGCCGGTCGAGGTGCTGCGGTCGGGGCGGTTCCCCGTCAACGTCCGGCTGACCACTCCCGAGGGCGTCGCTCTGGGTGACAGTGTCAAGCTGGAGGTGTCGTCGTCCGCCTACGGCACGATCACGGTGATCGTCACGGTGATCGCCGGGATCGCGCTCGTCCTGCTTTCCGGGCGGCGCATCTACAAGCGGGTCCGCGCCCGCAACGGCGAGAACGGCGGCGCACCGTCCATCGAGAACGTCACACCGGAGAAGTCGAGCGCGTGAGCGAGACAGCCACGACCACCGAACCAGAGCAGCAGAAGCAGGGACCGTCGGTCGCCAAGGCGAGCGGCTCGATGGCGATCGCCACGATCGTCAGCAGGGCCACCGGTCTGCTGTCGAAGGTGCTGCTGATCGCCGCGCTGGGCGCCGCGCAGCTCAACACGTCGTACCAGGCGGCCACCACGCTGCCGACGATGATCAACGAGCTGCTCCTCGGCGGCGTGCTGACCAGCGTGGCGATTCCGCTGCTGGTCCGCGCGGAGAAGGAGGACGGCGACGGCGGTGAGTCGTACGCCCAGTGGCTGATCAGCATGGGCACGCTGGTCCTGGGCATCGGCACGATCGTCGCGGTGGCCTGCGCGCCGCTGCTGACCGACCTCTTCATCGCCGACTCGCCCGAGGCGAACCCGGCGCTGGTCACCGCCTTCGCCTACCTCGTGCTGCCGGGCATCGTCTTCTACGGCCTGACGGCGCTGCTCAGCGCGGTGCTCAACGCCCGGCACGTGTTCGGCCTGCCCACCTGGGCGCCGGTGCTGAACAACGTGGTCGTGATCCTCGTACTGGGCGTCTACTGGATGATGCCCGGCGAGATCTCGCTCGACCCGGTGCACCTGACCGACGCGAAGCTGCTGGTCCTCGGCATCGGCACCGCGCTCGGCGTCGCCGTCCAGGCGCTCGTGCTGTTCCCCGCGCTGCGCAGGACCGGTTTCCGGTTCAAGTGGCGGTTCGGCTGGGACTCGCGGCTGTCGGAGTTCGGCGGCCTGGCGTTCTGGGTCCTGCTCTACGTGGGCCTCGGCCTCGCCAGCATGACCGTGCTGACGAACGTGGCCACGCACTCCGAGACCGCGCTGGTGGCGTTCAACTACCAGTGGCTGATCGCCCAGGTGCCCTACGGCGTGCTCGGCGTCTCGCTGCTCACCGCGCTGATGCCGAAGATGAGCCGGTCGGCCGCGAACGGCGACAACGACCAGATCGTCCGCGACCTGCTGTTCGGCAACCGGATGTCCGCGGTGCTGCTGATGCCGTTCAGCGTGCTGATGACGGTGTCCGGTGTCGCGATCGGCCTGGCGGCGTTCGGGTTCGGCCGCTCGGGCATCGAGGGCGGCACGGGCATCGGCACCGCGCTCGCGCTCTCGGCGTTCGGCCTCGTGCCGTACGCGATCACGCTGCTCCAGCTGCGGGTCTTCTACGCCATGAAGGACGCCCGCACGCCGACGTACATCCAGGGCCTCATGGTGGCGGTCCGGATCGGCCTGCTGTTCTTCTTCCTCAACGTGTCCGATCCCGACCAGCTCGCCGTCGGGGTGTCGCTCGCGATGTCGCTGAGCTTCGTCTTCGGCGCGGTCGTCGGCCAGGTGTGGCTGCGGGTCCGCCTCGGCCGGCTGCGCACCGGGTTCACGATCTGGACCATCTGCCTCACGGTGGTGGCGTCGGCGATCGCGTTCGGGGTGGCCAAGGGCGTGAACTGGCTGCTCCTGGACGCGATCGGGTTCGGCGACCCGCGCGTCGCCGGGTGGTTCGAGACGATCCTGGTGACCCTGATCGGCCTGCCGCTCGCGTTCGGTCTGCTGGCGGCGTTCCGGGTGCCGGAGATGAAGCCGGCCATCGACAAGATCAACCGTTTGGTGCGGCGACGATGACTCCAGGCCGTGACCGTCTTACCGTAGCCTGGTCTCCGTGAGTAGCGGAGTCCACGCCGCCCTGGTTCCCGGCGGTGTCATCGGCAATGGCCGCTACCGGCTGCTCGCGAGCTCGGGAGCGGACGCGAGGTCGAACGCCGAGCTGTGGCGCGCGCGCGACGGTCAGCTCAACCGGGACGTGGCGCTGACCATCCTGCTCGGAGACCTGGCGGACAACGAGGCCGCTGCCCGCGCCCGCCGGACGGTCGAACGCGCGATGCACGCGTCGTCGTTCACGCACCCCGGCGTGTCCAGGGTGATCGACGTGCTGACGCCCGGCACCGGCATCCGCCCGGACGAGGGCATCCTCGGCATGGTCGTCGCCGAGTGGACCCAGGGCACCGACCTCATGGACCTCATCGCGGAGGGCCCGCTGCCGGCGGGCGCCGCGACCCGCCTGCTCGAACCGCTGGGCGCCGCCATCGAGGGCGCGCACCACGCCGGTCTCGTGCTGGGCGCCGACCACCCGCAGCGCATCCGCGTCACCTCGGACGGCCGGCTGCGCCTCGCGTTCCCCGGCCCCCGGCCGGACGCGATCGCGCGCGACGACGTCAAGGGCCTCGGCGCGATCCTGTACCTGCTGCTCACCGGCCGGTGGGCGCTGCCGGGCGGCCCCCAGGGCGTGCCGGCGGCCCCGACCGGGCCGGACGGCACCGTGGTCGCGCCGAACGCGTTGCACCCGTACCTGCCGCACGACCTGTCGTCGGTCGCGGTGCGGTCGCTGGAGGACACGTCGGTGGGCGGCATCCGCACGTCCGCGGCGATCCTCCAGGTCCTGGACCAGATCGCCGCCGAGGAAGCCCAGACCGCGCTGATCCCCGCCGTCTCGTCCCGCGACGATGACGACGACCAGGTCGTGTGGACGACGCAGCGCCCGCGGCAGGACAAGCAGCAGAAGAAGAAGCTGTGGATCAGCGTCGGCGTGCTCGCCCTGGCCACGGTGGCCGTGATCGTGTGGCTGAGCGTGCAGATCGTCGGCTTCTTCAGCGACGAGCCGACCAAGGGCGGCGGCCCGACCGTGGTGATCAACCAGCCGGGGTCGAACGGCCAGACCGCGCCGCCCGCCGTCGCCGCCGGACCGGTGCAGCCGGGCCAGATCGGCGTCTACGACGTGACGAACCAGCCCGACAACGCCAACCAGGCGAGCAGGGCGGTCGACACCAACGCGACCACGTTCTGGCGCACGGACAACTACTTCCAGCAGTTCCCGGCCCTGAAGCCGGGGATAGGGCTGATGGCGTCGTTCGCGGAGCCGGTGAAGCTCGCGTCGGTCACGATCACCTCGCCCAGCAAGGGCACGCACGTCGAGATCAGGGTGGCGTCGGCGCAGAACTCGCCGATCGAGGAGACCAAGGTCATCGGCGTGGCGGACCTGTCGGACGGGCAGACGCAGATCCAGCTCAACGAGCACGAGCCGACCAGCCACGTGCTGATCTGGATCACGCAGCTGTCGAGCGCCGGTGGCGGCAAGAACCAGTCGGAGATCCGGGAGATCCTCTACACCCGAGCCCAGTAGAACTACGTGCACACTGTGAGTAGGCCTGTTCGGGTCTCCTGTGATCACCCTCGCTAAAGTGCCAACCGTGACCGCCGCAGCCAGCTCGGACGCCGATCTCATCTCGGCCCACGCCGCAGGTGACCCCTACGCGTTCTCGGAGCTGGTGAAACGGCACCGCGACCGGATGTGGGCGGTGGCGTTGCGCACGCTGCGCGACCCGGAGGAGGCGGCGGACGCGCTCCAGGAGGCGTTCATCTCGGCCTTCCGGGCGGCGTCGTCGTTCCGCGCTGAGTCACAGGTGACCACCTGGCTTCACCGGATCGTGGTGAACGCGTGCCTCGACCGGATGAGACGCCGACAAACAAGACCGACAGTGCCGCTGCCCGAGGCCGGACCCGGCGAGCCCGTCGCGCCCCGTGACGCGATGAGCGACCGCGAGACCAGCCTGATGGTGCAGCAGGCGTTGATGGAGCTGCCGGAAGAGCAGCGGGCGCCCATCGTGCTGGTCGACGTCGAGGGCTACTCCGTCGCGGAGACGGCGAAGATGCTCGGCATCGCGGAGGGCACGGTCAAGAGCCGGTGTGCGCGAGGTCGCGCCAAGCTCGCCAAAGTTCTCGGGCACCTCAGGAACCGAATCGCAGATGCGAACGTCCCAGCTGACGGTGTGAATGTGCAAGAGCAACGTCAGTGGGAGGGTCGATGACCGGCATGGAGCGCGTGCCGATGGGTCCGCCGTGGTCTGTCGACCTCATCGCGGACCTGCACGCGGGCGTGCTGCCCCCTGAGGTCGCCGCACAGCTGCGCCCGAGGGTGGAGGCGGACGCGGAGGCCCAGGAGATCCTGCGGGCGCTGGACGCGACGCTGGCGGACCTGGAGTCGCTGCCGCCGATCCCCATGCCCGACCACGTGGCCGCCAGGATCGACGCCGCGCTCGCGGCCGAGGCCAGGCCGGTCGCCCCCGTCGTGTCGCTCGACGACGCCCGCCGGCGCCGCAACCGCAGGCTCGGCCTCGGTGGCGGCGTGCTGGTCGCGGCCGCCGCGGCGTTCGGCATCGTGTTCGCGGTCCTGCCGGGCGGGAACCAGGCGAACACGCCGCCCGCCGCGCAGCAGACGCCGACGCAGAACTCGGACGTCGCGGCCCAGCCGCCGCTGGCGGTGAAGGAGTCCGAGCTGGGCGCCGCGGTCGGCGAGGTGCTCAAGGCCCAGAACTACGGCCCGCTCGAGACGCCCGACCGCCTGGCCGGCTGCCTGCAGGGCGGCGGCATCACGAGCTCCGGCAAGCCGCTCGGCATCAGCCCGATCAACCTGGAGGGCAAGGACGCGGTGATGGCGATCCTGCCCGCCGGTCTGGGCCAGTACCGGCTGGTCGTGCTGGACCCGAAGACGTGCGGACCGGACAAGCCCGAGGGCGTTCTGGAAGACGAGACCATCAAGCCGAGGTAGTCGCTCAAGTCACGGAATTAGCTGCACCTACGATCCGTTGAGCCAGTCAGACGACGAGATCGAGGAGTTGCAGGCCAGTGAGCGTGCGCAACGTGATCATCATTGGATCGGGACCGGCGGGCTACACCGCGGCGGTCTACGCGGCACGCGCGCAGCTGGAGCCCCTGGTCTTCGAGGGGTCGCAGTACGGCGGCGCCCTCATGACGACGACCGAGGTCGAGAACTACCCCGGCTTCCGCGAGGGCATCATGGGCCCGGAGCTCATGGAGCAGATGCGCGAGCAGGCCCAGCGCTTCGGTGCCGAGCTGCGCGCCGAGGACGTCGAGTCCGTCGAGCTGACCGGCGAGGTCAAGAAGGTCGTCGCGAACGGCGTCGAGTACGAGGCCAAGGCCGTCATCCTCGCGATGGGTGCCGCGGCCCGCTACCTGGACATCCCCGGTGAGCAGGAGCTGCTCGGCCGCGGTGTGTCGGCCTGTGCGACGTGCGACGGCTTCTTCTTCCGCGACCACGACATCGCGGTGGTCGGCGGCGGCGACACGGCGATGGAGGAGGCGACGTTCCTCACCCGCTTCGCCAAGTCCGTGACGGTCATCCACCGCCGCGAGGAGTTCCGCGCCTCGAAGGTCATGCTCGAGCGCGCCCGCGCCAACGAGAAGATCAAGTGGCAGCTGAACACGCAGGTCACCGACGTGCTGGGTGACGGCACCGTGTCGTCCATCAAGGTCAGGGACACGCAGACCGGCGCCGAGTCCGAGCTGCCCGTCACCGGCTTCTTCCTGGCGATCGGCCACGACCCGCGCTCGGCGCTGGTGAAGGGCCAGGTCGACCTGGACGAGGAGGGGTACGTCCTCACCAAGGGCAAGTCCTCCTACACCAACCTCGACGGCGTGTTCGCCGCCGGCGACCTGGTCGACCACGAATACCGTCAGGCGATCACCGCCGCCGGGTCCGGCTGCAGCGCCGCGATCGACGCGGAGCGGTGGCTCGCCGAGCACGGCGAGGAGCACGCCGAGATCGCCGCGGAGGCCGTCGGCGGCGGCTACGGCAAGAGCATCTGAAGTTCCTTCAGCGAGACGTTTTAGGAGATCAACATGGCAGGCGCCACCGTCACGGTGACCGACAAGTCGTTCGCGGACGACGTGCTGACCAGCGAGAAGCCCGTGCTGGTCGACTTCTGGGCGACCTGGTGCGGCCCGTGCAAGATGGTCGCGCCGGTGCTGGAGGAGATCGCGGCCGAGCACGGCGAGAAGATCACCGTCGCCAAGGTCGACATCGACGCCAACCCGTCGATCGCCCGCGACTACCAGATCATGTCCGTCCCGACGCTGATCCTGTTCCAGGGCGGCCGTCCGGTGAAGCAGATCGTCGGCGCGAAGCCCAAGGCAGCGCTGCTGAAGGACCTGCAGGACGTCCTCGCGTGACGCAGGTCGTCGCGTGAGCTGAAATTCCGGTGCAACGCGCAACGTGACCCGCCCGTCTATCGATAAGACGAGCGGGTCACGTTCGTTTTGCGGGTCGGTAACGGCCCGCCGGCACCACTGTGAGCAGCCCTGCATCGATCACTGAGCGCAGCAGGGCACAATGAGGACTTCCCAACTGACGCGCCGACCAGGTTCGGCGCCCTAGTCGAGCGAGGGTGCATGCAGCTGCTCCGCCGCGGGGACGTCGGAAGTGATGTTGCCGAGATCCGGTCGATCCTGACCAGGCTCGGACTGCTTCCGCCGGCCGACCCACAGGCGCCGCCGGTGTTCGACCAGCAGGTCGAGCACGCCGTGCGCGCGTTCCAGCAGCAGCGGGGGCTGATCATCGATGGCATCGTCGGCCCGGCCACCTACCGTTCGCTGCGTGACGCGACGTTCCGGTTGGGGGACCGGCCGCTCGCGTTCCTGATGTCGCAGCCGACCACCGGCGACGACGTGCTGACGTTGCAGGAACGCCTGCTGGAGCTCGGCTACGACGTCGGTCGCGCCAACGGTGTGTTCGGCCAGCAGACCGAGGGCGCGCTGAGGAACTTCCAGCGCGACTACGGCCTGATCGTCGACGGCATGTGCGGGCCGGACACGGTGCGCGCGTTGCGCCAGCTCCAGCCGAAGGTCCGCGGCGGCCGTCCGCAGCTGCTGCGCGAGCAGGAGCGGCTGCGCGGTGCCGGGTCGAGGCTGTCCGGCAAGCGCATCGTCATCGACCCCGGGCACGGCGGCCAGGACCGCGGTGTCGTGGTCGGCGGCCTGTCCGAGGCCGACCTGATGCTGGACCTCGCGCGCAGGCTCGAGGGCAAGATGGCCGCCACCGGCATGGAGGCGCTGCTCACCCGCGGTCCGGACAACTGCCCGGACGAGGCGGAGCGCGCCCGGTTCGCGAACGAGGCGGGCGCCGACCTGATCCTGTCGCTGCACAGCGACGGCAACTCGTCGCCGAACGCGCAGGGCGTGGCCACGTTCCACTTCGGCACGGGCAACGGCACGTCGTCCACGGTCGGTGAGGCGCTGGCCGGGTTCATCCAGCGCGAGGTCACCGCCCGCACGACGATGTCGAACTGCGGCTCGCACCCCAAGTCGTGGGACCTGCTGCGGCTCACCCGCTGCACGGCCGTCCGCGTCGAGGTGGGCTACCTGACGAACGCCGAGGACCGCGCTCGCCTGGCCACGCCCGGTTTCCGCGACATCGTGGCCGAGGGCATCCTCGTGGCCGTGAAGCGCCTGTACCTGCTGGGCAAGGACGACCAGCCGACGGGCACGTTCACGTTCAACGACCTGCTGCGCTACGAGATGTCGAAGAGCTGACGCTCTGACGAGAACGGCCCCCTCGCTCGCGGCGAGGGGGCCGTTTTCGTCTGGTCTCAGACCGGTCGGAAGCTGGGTTCCGCCGTGGAGACGGTGACGCTGTTGAGGAGGCGTTCCAGCGCTGCCTCGACGTCTTCCTTCCAGGTGATGGAGCTGCGGAGCTCCATGCGCAACCGGGGCCAGCGGGGGTGCGGCCGCACGGTCTTGAAGCCGACGCTCGTGAGGAAGTCGGCCGGCGTGACGCAACTGGCCTCCTCGTCGTCCGGGCGCATGTCGCCGAACGCCTCGATGGCCTTCACGCCACGACGGGTCAGGTCCTTCGCCACGGCCTGCACGAGCACGCGCGCGAGTCCTCCCCCTCGGAACTCCGGGAGGACGTCCAGCGACGTCATCAGGACCGCGTCCGGGCTCACCGGGGAGGTGGGGAAGGCGGCGCTGCGCGGCACGGCGGCCGGCGGTGCGTAGAACACCGAACCGGCGGGGATGCCGTCGCAGTAGATCAACCGGCCGCACGAACCCCATTCGAGCAGGACGCTGGAGACCCAGGCCTCCTTCTCGAACTCCGTGTCCCCGTACTCCTCGGCCTGCTCGCGCAGGTGAGGAGCCAGTTCCCAGAAGACGCACGTCCTGCTGTGCTTGGAGAGATGCTCCAGGTTGTCCAGCGTGACGCCCACGACGCGACGGGACACCCCGACCTCCACCCGTTAACACACACAGCGAACTCGTACGAGGGTAGGCGAATGTGACGGAAGCCGGAAGGCGCGTGCCCTGAACGGGACGACGGTTACACTCGCTCGGGACATTTCCTATTCAGGAGTCCCACATGACTGTGCCCGGACAGCCCGCGAAGCAGGGCCCCAGAAGCCTCGACCCCCACCTCCGCCGCTACGCAGCGCGCACGGCAGGGATGACGGCATCGGAGATCCGGGCACTTTTCGCAGTCGCATCGCGTCCCGAGGTCGTCTCGCTGGCCGGCGGCATGCCGCACCTGGCCGCGCTGCCGCTCGAGTCGCTGTCCGCGGAGATCGGCCAGCTCGTCGCCACCGAGGGCCTGGTGGCGCTCCAGTACGGCTCGGCGCACGGCGTCCCGCTGCTGCGCGAGCAGATCTGCGACGTGATGGCGCTGGAGGGCATCAACGGCCACCCGGACGACGTGGTCGTGACCGTCGGCTCGCAGATGGGCCTCGACATGGTCACCCGGATCTTCTGCGACCCCGGTGACGTGGTCATCGCCGAAGGGCCGTCGTACGTGGGGGCCCTAGGGTCGTTCACCGCCTACCAGGCGAAGGTCGTGCACGTCGCGATGGATGCCGACGGACTGGTGCCGTCGTTGCTCCGCGAGGCGCTGGAGGCGTGCAAGCGCGCGGGGCAGCGGGTCAAGTTCCTCTACACGATCCCGAACTTCCACAACCCGGCCGGCGTGACGCTGGCGGTGTCCCGGCGGGCCGAGGTCCTGGAGATCTGCCGCTCGTACGGCGTGCTGGTCGTGGAGGACAACCCGTACGGACTGCTCGGGTTCGACGGCCAGACGTACCCGGCGCTGCGGTCCATGGACCCGGACAACGTCGTGTACCTCGGATCGTTCTCCAAGACGTTCGCCGCCGGTCTGCGGGTCGGCTGGGTGCTGGCGCCGCACGCGGTGCGCGAGAAGCTGGTCCTGGCCGCCGAGTCGGCCACGCTGTGCCCGCCGACGCTGAACCAGATGGTCGTGTCCCGGTACCTGTCGACGCAGGACTGGAAGGGGCAGATCAAGACCTACCGCGAGGCGTACCGGGAACGGCGGGACGCGGCGATCTCGGCCCTCGAACAGCACATGCCGCAAGGTTCCACGTGGAACATTCCCGACGGCGGTTTCTACGTCTGGGTGACGGTGCCGGAGGGCATCGACACGAAGGCGATGCTTCCCCGTGCCGTGACGGCCCGCGTGGCCTACGCGTCCGGCACCGGGTTCTACGCGGACGGGTTCGGGTCCCGGCAGTTGCGCATCTCGTACTGCTACCCGACCCCGGAGCGCATCCGCGAGGGCGTCCGCCGACTGGCGAACGTCATCGAGGAGGAGATGCAGCTGGCCGCGACCTTCGGGGCGACGCCGGGCCGTCAGCTGTCCGGTCCGCAGACCCCGTCGCCTGACACCGCCTGATCCTTGGAGTTGTGCTGTGGCTGACCGCATGGTCGCTGTGCTGTCCGGTGGGCTCTCCCACGAACGCGAGGTCTCGATCCGCTCGGGTCGTCGGCTGTCCGCCGCCCTGAGGTCGGTGGGCGTGACGGTGGAGGAGTGGGATGCGGACGCGTCGTTGCTGTCGCGCCTGCAGTCGAACCGGCCCGACGCCGTCGTCGTCGCCCTGCACGGCGGTGAGGGCGAGAACGGGTCGGTGCAGGCGATCCTCGAGATGTTCGGGGTGCCGTACGTGGGCACCGACTCGCGGGCGTGCCGCCGGGCGTGGGACAAGCCGACCGCGAAGGCCGAGCTGGCCCGTGCCGGGCTCGCGACGCCGGAGTGGGTCGTGCTGCCGCACGCGACGTTCCGGGAGCTGGGTGCGAAGCCCGTCCTCGACGCGATGGTGTCGACGCTCGGGCTGCCGTTGATGTTGAAGCCGGACCAGGGCGGCTCGGCGCTCGGCGCCCAGGTGGTCCGGGACGCCGCGGAGCTGCCGCCGGCGATGGTCGGGTGCCTGGCGTACGGGGACACCGTTCTCGCCGAGCAGTTCATCTCCGGCGTGGAGGTGGCGGTCGCGGTGGTCGACGGTCCCGACGGCCCGACGGCGCTGCCGGCCGTGGAGATCGTCCCGGAGACCGGGGTGTACGACTACACCGCTCGCTACACCGCGGGGCTGACCGACTTCCACGCGCCGGCCCGGCTGGACGCCGCTGCCGCCAAGGCGGTGGGGGAGCTCGCGGTCGCGGCGCACCGGCTGCTCGGGTTGCGGGACGTGTCGCGGACCGACGCGGTGGTGGCCGAGGACGGGACCGTCTACTTCCTCGAAGTGAACGTGTCGCCGGGTCTGACGGAGACGTCGCTCCTGCCGATGGCCGTCGAGGCGGCGGGGCAGTCGTTGGGCGAGATCTACGCCGGTCTGATCGAGCGCGCCGTCGCTCGTTGATCTTCGGTTTACAGGTGACGCCCCGTATCCAATCGGATGCGGGGCGTTATCGTCACCGTGACATAAGGCCCGTGGGTGATCCTATGGGCCTACTCCGAAGTCCGAATTGCCGTATTCGGGCTGATCATGCCGACGATGCGTTCAAGATCGTCAACTGACCCGAACTCGACGACGATCCGGCCCTTCCGCTGGCCGAGTTCGACCTTCACGCGGGTGTCGAAGTTGTCGGAGAGGCGTTCGGCGAGCTCCTGCAGACCGGGTGCGTGCATCTGCTTGCGGGGAGCGGGCTTGTCCTTCTTCGGCTTCTCGTTCTTGGCGATCGTCACCGCCTCTTCGGTCGCGCGGACCGACATGCCCTCCGCGACGATCCGCGCCGCGAGGTCTTCCTGCGTTCCGGCGTCGTCCAGACCGAGGAGCGCCCGCGCGTGGCCGGCGCTCAGGACGCCCGCCGCGACCCGTCGCTGGACGGGAAGGGGGAGCTTCAGCAGCCGGATGGTGTTCGTGACGACGGGGCGGCTGCGGCCGATGCGGTCGGCGAGCTCCTCGTGCGTGACGCCGAACTCCTCCAGCAGCTGCTGGTAGGCCGCCGCCTCTTCGAGCGGGTTGAGCTGGACGCGGTGGATGTTCTCCAGCAGCGCGTCCCGCAGCATCACGTCGTCGGCGGTCTGCCGCACGATGGCCGGGATGGTCTTGAGCCCGGCCTGCTGCGTCGCCCGCCACCGGCGCTCGCCCATGACGAGCTCGTAGAGGTCGCCGCCGAGCTCGCGGACGACGATCGGCTGCATGAGCCCGAACTCCTTGATGGAGAACGAGAGCTCGGTGATCGCGTCCGGGTCGAACACCTGGCGCGGCTGCTTGGGGTTGGTCCTGATCGCGGTGACCGCGATCTCCCGGTAGACCGCACCCGCGACCTCACCGACGGGTGCGGTCTGGGTCTTCGTGCCGGCGCCGCCCATCACGGGCCGGACGACGGCCGGCGCACCTGCCGGTGGACCCTGCGGAATGAGCGCGGCCAAGCCGCGCCCGAGTCCACCCTTGCGCTGTTCGGTCATGCGCTTCCCCTGTTCGCCCCGCGGTGTGCGATCTCCTTGGCGGCGTCGAGGTAGCTCATCGACCCGCGTGAACCCGGATCGTAAGTCAACACCGTCTGCCCGAACCCCGGCGCCTCGGAGACCTTCACGCTGCGGGGGATCACCGTCTTGAGCGCCACGTCGCCGAAGTGGCCGCGCACCTCGGTGGTCACCTGGTCGGCGAGCTTCGTGCGGCCGTCGTACATGGTGAGGAGGATCGTGGAGATGTTGAGCTCGGGATTGAGGTGGTGCTGCACCAGCTCGATGTTGCGCAGCAGCTGGCTCAGTCCCTCCAGCGCGTAGTACTCGCACTGGATGGGGATCAGCACCTCCTGCGCGGCGACCATCGCGTTGACGGTCAGCAGCCCGAGGCTCGGCGGGCAGTCGATGAAGACGTAGTCGGGCTGGAGCTGGTCGAGCGCCTCGGGGGAGAGCGCCTCCTTGAGCCGCGCCTCGCGGGACACCATCGAGACGAGCTCGATCTCGGCGCCGGCGAGGTCGATCGTCGCGGGCACGCAGTAGAGGTTCGGCGACGTCGGGCTGACCTGAGCCGCCTCGGCGATGGAGATCTCGCCGATGAGCACCTCGTAGACGGACGGCGTGCCGCTGCGGTGCTCCACGGAGAGCGCCGTGCTGGCGTTGCCCTGCGGGTCGAGGTCGATCACGAGCGTCTTGAGCCCGTGGATCGCGAGCGCCGCGGCGAGGTTCACCGTGCTCGTCGTCTTGCCGACGCCACCCTTCTGGTTGGCGACGGTGATCACCCGGCGGTGACTCGGGCGGGGGAGAAGCGACTCGTCGGGGTGCAGCACGCTTGCCGCACGAGCCGCCTCTTCTGCAATCGGGGTCCACACCACGGCGCTGTCATCTCCGTTGTTGGTCGGCTTGGCTTGGTGTTTGGGGGTCACGGTTTCACGTGGAACATCGGCGGATTGGAACTCCGGGTACACGCTCACCGATCCCTCCGGGTCGGGCGGCGCTCGACGATGAGCACCGTCGTGGGCACTTCGAGTACGTCCGCTCCCACGACGACGACCTGCGCGTTGCCGCCCCCGGCCTTCAGGACCGCATCGCCGTCGCGATCGAGCTCTTCCTGCGCGCGCTCGCCCTTGAGCGCCACCATCCGCCCGCCACCCTTGAGGAGCGGAAGGCACCACTTCGTCAGCTTCTCCAGCGGAGCCACCGCCCGCGCCGTGACCGAGTCGCAGTTGAGCAGCTGCTTGCGAACCGGTCCTTCCTCAGCACGCCCCCGCAGCACCGTCACGTTGTCGAGCGCGAGCCGTTCCTTGACTTCCTCGAGCCACGCGACGCGACGCGCCATCGGCTCCAGGAGCGTGATCCGCAGATCCGGCCGCGCGATGGCGAGCGGCACGCCCGGCAGTCCCGCGCCGGACCCGACGTCGACGACGCGCTCGTTGGGCTTTAACAACTCCTCGATGACCGCCGAGTTGAGCACGTGGCGATCCCAAATCTTGTCGACTTCGCGGGGACCGATGAGTCCACGCTCGACGCCGTGCTCCTCCAGGAGCCTGACGAACTCGGCGGCACGATCGACGTGCTCACCGAAGACGAGCTTCGCGTTGTCGGGCAACTCCCCGGCCATGTTCTCCGTCCGTGAGCGTTTCACGTGAAACCAC
>NZ_DASVFL010000328.1:0-2320 GCF_036380075.1 Lentzea sp.
AAGGAAAAGACGGCTCGCCTTCGGCATCGCTTGGGCGCTGGCTTCGCCGCGCAACTGACATGCCCGTACCGCGCCGTGGCCTTGGCCTGACCGCGTCGCGCCCCGGAGACGACGAAGGGCGGCCGGGCCGTTGGCCCGGCCGCCCTGTCAGGCGGTGCGTGGTGTCAGCCGCGCTGCTTCATGCGCGAGCGCTCGCGGCCCCGCAGGTTGGCGTCCAGGGTCACCTTGCGGACGCGGATGACGTCCGGGGCCACCTCCACGCACTCGTCGGAGGCGCAGAACTCCAGCGCCTCCTCGAGGGAGAGCTTGCGGGGGCGGGCCAGGGTCTCCATCACGTCGGCCGTGGAGGAGCGCATGTTCGTGAGCTTCTTCTCGCGGGTGATGTTGACGTCGAGGTCCTCGGCGCGCGGGTTCTCGCCCACGACCATGCCCTCGTAGGCGTCGGCGCCCGGCTCCACGAAGAACGTGCCGCGGTCGGCCAGCTGGATCATCGCGTAGGCGGTGATGGAGCCGGTGCGGTCGGCGACCAGGGAGCCGTTGTGGCGGGTGCGGATCTCGCCCGCCCACGGGCCGTAGCCCTCGGAGACGGCGTTGGCGATGCCGGTGCCGCGGGTCTCGGTGAGGAACTCCGTGCGGAAGCCGATCAGGCCTCGCGACGGGACCACGTAGTCGAGCTTGATGCGGCCGGTGCCGTGGCCCGACATGTTCTCCATGCGGCCCTTGCGGTTCGCGAGGAGCTGCGTGACGGCGCCGAGGTGCTCCTCGGGGCAGTCGACGGACAGGCGCTCGAACGGCTCGTGGACCTTGCCGTCGACCGTGTGCGTGACGACCTGGGGCTTGCCCACGGTCAGCTCGAAGCCCTCTCGGCGCATCTGCTCGACCAGGATGGCCAGCGCCAGCTCACCGCGGCCCTGCACCTCCCAGGTGTCCGGGCGCTCGGTCGGCAGGACCTTCACCGACACGTTGCCGACGAGCTCGGCGTCGAGACGGGCCTTGAGGACGCGGGCGGTGAGCTTGGTGCCACCGTTGCGGCCGGCCAGGGGCGAGGTGTTCACACCGACGGTCATCGAGATGGCCGGCTGGTCGACGGTGATGCGGGGCAGCGCCTCGGGGGCCTCGGCGTCGGCCAGCGTGTCGCCGATGGTGATGTCCGCGATGCCGGCGATGGCGACCAGGTCGCCCGCCCGTGCGGACTCGGCGGGGACGCGGTCCAGCGCCTCGGTGATGAGGAGCTCGGTGATGCGGACCTTGACGGGCTCGCCGTCCTCGCGGCACCACGCCACGGTCTCGCCCTTGCGCATCGTGCCCTGGTGGATGCGGCAGAGCGCGATGCGGCCGAGGAACGTGGAGGCGTCGAGGTTGGTGACGAGCGCCTGGAGCGGGCCGTCGACGTCGACGTGCGGGGCGGGGATGTGGTCGAGCAGCACCTGGAACAGGGTGTCCAGGTTCTCCTCGTCCGGCAGGCCGCCGTCCTCGGGCTGGGTCAGCGACGCGCGACCGGCGCGGGCCGAGGCGTAGACGACCGGCAGGTCCAGCACGGACTCGTCGGCGCCCACCTCGGTGGCCAGGTCGAGCAGCAGGTCGTGGGCCTCTTCGACGACCTCGGAGATCCGGGCGTCGGGGCGGTCGACCTTGTTGACCAGCAGGATCACCGGCAGACCGGCGGCCAGGGTCTTGCGCAGGACGAAGCGCGTCTGGGGCAGCGGGCCCTCGGACGCGTCGACGAGCAGGACGACGCCGTCGACCATGGACAGGGCGCGCTCGACCTCACCGCCGAAGTCGGCGTGGCCGGGGGTGTCGACGACGTTGATGATCACGTCGCCGTCCGGCGTGTGGCGGCGCACCGCCGTGTTCTTGGCGAGGATCGTGATGCCCTTCTCACGCTCGAGCTCGCCGGAGTCCATGACCCGGTCGACGAGCTCGGCACGCGCGGAGAAGGCGCCGGACTGGCGCAGCATGGCGTCGACCAGGGTGGTCTTGCCGTGGTCGACGTGCGCGACGATCGCAACATTTCGCAGGTCAGTGCGCGTCTGAAGGGCAGACGCGGTGGCCGTGGGCACGCAGAACTCCTAGAGCTTCGAAGGCGTTGGAGGGGCTCGCGCCGGACACTTCGATGCGCAGGGCCGTTGCTGATACTACCGGCTGCGTCGCCATTACCACACAAGAGTGCCAGTGAAGTGAGCCTCACCTACTCTGGCAGGACGTGGCGGAGTGGAGTTCAACCAGTGGGTAAGAAGCTCAAGAAGAAGTGCTGCCGGTCGAAGCCCCAGTGCAAGCGCTGCCCCGTTCCGTTCCTGCTCAAGGAGCGTGACAAGGCCCG
>NZ_DASVFL010000329.1:0-10435 GCF_036380075.1 Lentzea sp.
GCCACGAAGATCGTGCCGTTGTTCGCGGAGTCGGAGAGCTTGCGCAGGCCGTAGTAGGACCAGTTGTAGCCGTCCGACCCGCCGGAGTCGACGTCGTTCGCGGTGCCGTTGAGCCAGTGGAAGCCCACGAACAGGCGGTACTGGCGGTTGCTGTCGTAGTTCGCCGGTATCCGCAGGAAGTACGTGCGGTTCTGGCCGCCGCTGCTGATGGTGCGCTGGCCGCTCGTCAACGTCGGGGCCTTGCCGCAGCCCGCCGTCGCCGCCGCGGTACCCGGGCCGCCCTGAGGGAGACCGCCCTGAGCGGGACCGCTCTGCGCCGTACCGCCGAGGGCGATACCTGTCGCGGCGAGGAACACCACGGCGCTCGCGGCCGCCGCCGCGGCCACGAACCTGGACATGGCACGTCCCCTGTGCTGGTGGACCATAGTCGTCCCTTCGGTCGTCACACGGGCTGGAGCTGGAACCTCTGGTTGTCGGCGCCCGTCACGGCCCACTGCGACAGCCGGGCGCCGTCGGCCGTCGAGGCCTCCCAGACGTCCGCGGCGAGCCCGCTCTGCCGGTTCACCAGGCTGACGACCCCGCCGCCGTGGTCGACCACGCGCCACTGCCGGTCGGCGGCGCCCGTGTCGGCCTGCTGGGTGACGTCGGCGCCGCTGGACGCGCTCGCCGCCTGGAGCACGAGCCCGCTGTGCCGGGCGCGGACGCGGTAATAGCCGCCGCCCGCGTCGAGGAAGTCGAACTGCTGGTTGAGCCCGCTCGTCTGCGGCCACTGGTGCACCAGCGCACCGGGAGCGGTGGACACCCCGCTGACGTCCAGGCACTTCCCGCTGTGCCGTGCGACCAGCCGGTAGTAGACGCCGGGTTGCACCGGCGCGGCCGATCCCTGGCCGGTCGCGCGGTAGGTGTGTCCACCTTGGACGGAGAACGCCACGACGTCCGACTCCGGTCTCGCGGGCTGGACGACGGTGCCGCCGGTGGTGTCCCTCAGCTCGAACGCGCCGGTGAAGACCCGGTTGCGGATCCGGACGGTGCCGTCGCGGTCGGGTGTGACGGTCAGGCTGACGGACCCGTCGGCGGCCCAGGTGGCACCGACGGTGTGGCCGCCGCGGCCGCGCAGGCCGGAGAAGCTGCCCGCCGGCCAGGCCGGTGGCAGGGCGGGCAGCACGTGCAGCTCGCCGTTGTGGCTGTGCAGCAGCATCTCCGCGATGCCCGAGGTCGCGCCGAAGTTGCCGTCGATCTGGAACGGCGGGTGCAGGTCGAACATGTTGGGCGCCAGGCGGTCCGTGGTCACCAGCGAGCGCAGGAGGTCGTGCGCCCGCGAGCCCTCCTCCAGCCGCGCCCAGAAGTTGATCTTCCAGGCGAGCGACCACCCGGTGCCCGCGTCGCCGCGCAGTTCGAGGGTGCGGCGGGCCGCGGTGTGCAGCTGGGGAGTGCCGCGCCGGGTGATCTGGTTGCTCGGGTGCAGGCCGTACAGGTGCGAGACGTGCCGGTGGTTCGGTTCCGTCTCGGTCCAGTCGTACAGCCACTCCATCACGTTGCCGCGCGAGCCGACCCGCGTCGGCGCCAGCCGTTGCCGGGCCGCGCGGACCTGCGTGCGCAGGTCGGTGTCGACGCCCAGCACCTCGGACGCGTTCGCGCAGCCGTCGAACAGGTCCCGCAGGATCTGCATGTCCATCGTCGGCCCGGCGCAGACGCTCGCGTTCGCGTGGTGGTTGAGCTCCGGCGAGTTGGACGGGTTCGTGACCAGGTGGCCGAGGCTCGGCTCGGTGACGAGCGTGTCGAGGAAGAACTGCGCGCAGCCCTTGAGCGCCGGGTAGTACGCGCGCAGGAAGTCGACGTCGCCGGTGAACAGGTAGTGGTCCCAGATGAGCGTCGACAGCCACGCGCCGCCCGTCTGCCACATGCCCGCCGCGGCGAAGTCGACGACCGAGGAACCGCGCCAGGCGTCGGTGTTGTGGTGCGCGACCCAGCCGCGGGCGCCGTACTGGACCTGGGCGGTGCGGGCGCCGGTGGTCGTCAGGTCGTTGACGAGCCGGAAGACCGGCTGGAAGCACTCGCCGAGGTTGGTGGTGTCGGCGGGCCAGTAGTTCATCGGCAGGTTGGCGTTGATCGTGTACTTGGAGTCCCAGGACGGGCTCATCTGGTCGTTCCAGATGCCCTGCAGCGTCGCCGGCTGCGTGCCGGGGCGCGACGACGAGATCAGCAGGTAGCGGCCGTACTGGAAGAGCAGCGTGGCGAACTGCGGGTCGGTCGTGCTCGCGTGCCGGGAGATCCGGACGTCGGTCGGCTGGTCGGCCGCCGCGGTGCGCCCGAGGTCGAGCGACACCCTGCCGAACAACGCCTGGTAGTCCGCGACGTGCCGGGCGCGCAGGGTGTCGAAGCTCAGCGCCTGCGCCGCGGTGAGGCGGTTGCGCGCGCTGCCCTGGTAGTCGCCGTTGACCGTGCGGAAGTCGACGTAGCTGGTGCCGACGGAGATCAGCAGCGTCACCGCGTTGGCACCCGTGACGCGCAACGTCCCGCCGGAGCTGGAGACGCTGCCGCCTTCGGCGACCGCTTTCGCGAGGGCGAGGAAGCGGACCGTGCCGGTGAGGCCGCGGTAGGTGCCGGACGTGCCGTCCAGCCCGATCGTGCTGGAGTCCACAGTGGACGTCGTCGTGCGCTGCGGTGAGCTGAACGACGCGGTGAACGACAGGGATCCCGCCGTCTCCGCGGTGAGGCGCACGACGACGACCTGGTCGGGCGCGCTGGCGAACACCTCACGTTGGTAGCGCACGTTGTTCGCCGTGTAGTTCACGGTCGTCGTGGCGGTGGTGAGGTCGAGCGCGCGCTGGTAGCCGGTCGCGGTCGCGGACGGAAACGTCAGGCGCAGGTCGCCGACCGGCTGGTAGGCCATCTGCCCGGCGGGACTGCCGAGCATGGTCTGGTCGATCAGCGACTGCGCCTGCGTCCACTGCCCGGCGAACACGAGCCGCCGGATCTCGGCGAGCGACCCGGCGCCGCGCGGGTTGCTGTAGTCGTGCGGCCCGCCCGCCCACACCGTGTCCTCGTTGAGCTGGAGGCGTTCGGTGTCGGTGTTGCCGAACACCATCGCGCCGAGCCGGCCGTTGCCGACCGGCAGGGCGCGCAGCCAGTCGCTCCCGGCCGGTCCGGTGTACCGGAGCGACAGGTCGCCGGCGGCGAGCGGGGTTGCCGCGGAGGCGGGGTGGGCGCTCCACCCCGCCCGCGTCAGCGCGACTCCGGCTCCGAGCTTCATCAGCTGCCTGCGGTTCAGGCCGGACATCGCGGTCCTCTCAATGGTGTGCGGTCAGGCCGCGGCGCACTGCGCGCCGTTGAGCGTGAACCCGCCGGCGACCGCGCTGTTGCCCGTGTGCGTGGCCTGGAAACCGATCGAGATCTGGCCGGCGGGCGGGATCTGCCCGTTGTAGGAGACGTTCGTCGCCGTCACCTGGCCGCTGGCGGGGGAGTAGGTCGCGCTCCAGCCGCCGGTGATCGTCTGCCCGCCCGGCAGCGCGAACTGGAGCTTCCAGCCGTTCACGGCCGTCGACGACGTGTTGGTGATGGTGATCGTCTCGGTGAGGCCGTTGTTCCACGCGTTGACCTCGGCCTTGACCGAGCAGCCCTGGGACGGCTGCGGGGTCGTCGTGGTCGTGGTCGTCGTAGTGGTTGTCGTCGTGGTGGTAGTGGTGGTGGTCGTGCTCGTGGGATCCGTGGACGGGCGGTCCAGGCCGAGGAACGTGATGGCGTAGCCGACCATCCCGGCGGTCGGCACGTCGTGCCCGACGCCCTGGGCGCTGATGCCCTCGACGACGGCGTTCGCGCCGTACCGGGTGCGGGTCCAGTTCGACTGGGGCTGGTCGGTGGACACCGGCGTCCTGCTCACGCCGTGCACGTTCGTCCACTGGTCGAGCGCCTCGCCGAAGTTCGGGTAGGCGAGGGTGGTGTCGTTCGTGCCGTGCCAGAGCTGGATCCGCGGGTAGCTGCCGGTGTAGCCGGGGTACATCGCCCTGGCCTGGTCGCCCCACTGCTGCGGGGTCTTCTGCAGGTTGCCGCCGGAGCACTGGCTGTTCCACAACGACCCGTCGGTCGTCGCGAAGCAGCCCGCGGGAACACCGGCGAAGGCCGACGCCGCGCTGAACACGTCCGGGTACTCGGCGGCCAGCACGTTGGTCATCATCGCGCCGGACGAGAAGCCGGAGACGACGATGCGCGACGGGTCGACGTTGTAGCGCTGGCGCGCGTACGAGACCATCGACATGATGCCGGTGGAGTCACTGCCCCCGTTGCGCCGCAACGCGTTCTGCGTGGAGACGTCGAAGCAGCGGCCGTCCCTGGTCGCCTCCGGGTAGACGATCACGTACCCGTAGCGGTCGGCGGCGCTGACGTAGTCGCGGGCGCCGCCGTTGTGCACCGCGCTCGCGGAGCCGGTGCAGTAGTGGATCATCACGAGCAGCGCGGGCCTGGCGGCCAGCCGGTCCGGCGCGTAGACGTACATGTTGAGGTTGGTCGGGTTGGTGCCGAACCCCGTGACCCGCGTCAGGGACGCGGCCTGCGCCGGTTGCGGCACGAAGGAGAAGGCGACGGCGGCGATCATCGACAGCGCGGCCGCGGCCAGCGCGACGACGCGGTACCTGGTGACGTGCTGCCAAGCGGTGCGGGAGAGGGTCATGACGACCTCGATCTCTTGCTGGAAGAGGAGTTCGGGGGCGGTCGGGCGAACTGCCACCGGGCCACGTCGAGCGGCGGACCGCTGCCGTTCCGGGGCGTCCTCGCCTGCCGGGAACAGGCCGGCGCCCGCGGAAGGACGGGTGTCCGTTCCGCGGGAGCCTGCCCGGTACGTGGTGCGGTGGGTCAGCGCGCCGAGCAGGACGGGTTCAGGCCCGACCCGTTGCCGCTGCCCTGGAAACCGAACTCGGTGGTCCCGCCCGCGGGCACGTTGGCGTTGTAGTCCACGTTGGTGAAGGTGACGCTTCCGCTGTTGCCGCTGCGGTTCGCACTCCACGAGCTGGTCACCGTGGCGTTCGAGACCGTGGCCGTGACGGCCCAGCCGCTCAGCGCGCTGGAGCCCGCGGTGACCTTGACCGTCGCGACGAAGCCCTCGTTCCACTGGTTCAGCGACACCGTGGCCGTGCAACCGCCCGTGCCGGGGTTGTTGCTGGTGGTCGTCGTGGTCGTAGTGGTGGTGGTCGTCGTGGTCGACGTCGGGTCGGTGCCGGTACCACCGGCGTTGAGCGCGTCCAGCGTCGCGTTGTACGCGGCCTTCTTGTTGCCGCTGCTGTCGAACAGCAGCGGGGTGCCGGAGGCGCGCCACGAGTCGCTGTCGCGGATGCCCCACACCGTGATGCCCGTACAGCGGGAGACGGCGAGGCAGGCCTTGGTGACGTTGCCGAACTTCTGGGCCTGGGCGCTGCCGGAGCCCTCGATGTCGAGCTCGGTGATCTGCACGTCGACGCCGAGGTTGGCGAAGTTCTGCAGGGTCGTCTGGTAGTTCGACGGCACCGGGCTGTTGTTGTTGAAGTGCGACTGGAAGCCGACGCAGTCGATCGGGACGCCGCGGGACTTGAAGTCCTGCACCATCCGGTAGACGCCCTGGGTCTTCGCGTCCGACCAGTTGTCGGTGTTGTAGTCGTTGTAGCAGAGCTTGGCGCCGGGGTCGGCCGCCCGCGCCGCGCGGAAGGCGGCCTCGATCCAGTCGTTGCCGGTGCGCTGGAGGTTCGAGTCGCGACGGCCGCCGCTGCCGCCGTCGGCGTACGCCTCGTTCACCACGTCCCAGGCGTAGATCTTGCCCTTGTAGTAGGTCGCGACCTGCGTGACGTGGTTGAGCATCGCGTTGCGCAGGGCCGTGCCGGACATGTTCTGCATCCAGCCCGGCTGCTGCGAGTGCCAGGCCAGTGCGTGGCCGCGGACGCGCTTGCCCTGGTTGCGGGCCTGGTTGAGGATGCGGTCGCCGTTGCCGAAGCTGAACTGGTTCTGGTTCGGCTCGGTCGCGTCCATCTTCATCTCGTTCTCGGCCGTCACCATGTCGAACTCGCGGTTCAGGATGCCCACGTAGGTCGAGTCGCCGAGCCTGCCCGCGGCCACGGCGGTGCCGAAGTACCGGCCGCTCTGCTGGGCCGCCGCGCCGAGGGTGGTCGCCGCGTTCGCGGCGGGAGGTGCGATCAGGGTGGCGCCGAATGCCGCTGTCGCGACCGTCGCGATGATCGGGATCAAGGCCACTGACTTCGGTGTCAGTTTCATCTTCCACGCTTTCCGAGGTCAACCCGAATGCAGGGTGGGATGGGCAGGACGGATGGCCGGACCCGGTGCGCCATTGCCGGATCGCGGTGGGCGTGAGAATTGGCGGAGTTGTTCCGCCATCGCCCGCCGTTGCCGTTCCGGAGTGTCGCAAACGTTCGTCGACGGTCACAAGAAGTCGTTGTCGAATTCGACGACAGGTTGCCCTGATCGGCCTAAACTTCGTGCGGGAGCGCTCCCAACTACCACGTCACGGCATTGATCGCATTCTCCGGGAACGTTTCGAAACTTCTCCGGACGGGCGTGCCGCATTAACACTTCCGGCGTTGACGGCTCAGACTTCCGTGGTTACGTTGACCCGAACTCGCATTCGCTTCTCCGCCGTAATGAGAGCGCTCTCGCGTCGCCGATTCCCACGTCCGGACAGCAACGACGCTGCGAGAACCCGAATCACAGCAACGAGCGAACTGGAGACACGATGACACGGTGGAAGCGGGGCACGGGAGCGTGCCTGCTGGCGGGCGCGGTGGTCACCGGGGTCGCGGCCCTGGTGGTCAGCGGCGGCACGTCGGTCAGAGCCGCCGAGTCGGCGTTCTACGTCGACCCGTCGAGCTCGAGCGCGAAGTGGGTGGCGGCCAACCCCGGTGACTCGCGGGCCGCGCTCATCCGCGACCGCATCGCCTCGGTCCCGCAGGCGCGCTGGTACACCACGACCAACACCTCGACGGTGCGGTCGGAGGTCAGCTCCTTCGTGGGCGCGGCGGCCTCGGCGGGCAAGATCCCGATCATGGTGGTCTACAACATCCCCAACCGCGACTGCGGCGGCGCCAGCGGCGGCGGCGCGTCCTCCCACGCGGCCTACCGGGCCTGGGTCGACGAGGTCGCGGCGGGCCTCGCCGGCCGCCCGGCGACGATCGTGCTGGAACCGGACGTGCTGCCGTTGATGACCACCTGCCAGAGCGCGGACCAGCAGAACCAGACGAAGGCCTCGATCGCCTACGCGGGCAAGAAGCTCAAGTCCGGGTCCGGCCAGGCCAAGGTCTACTTCGACATCGGCCACTCCTCGTGGCTGACCCCGTCGGAGGCGGCGAACCGGTTGCGCGGCGCGGACATCTCCAACAGCGCCGACGGCATCTCGACGAACGTGTCGAACTACCGCTCCACGTCCGACGAGGTGAACTTCGCCAAGAACGTGCTGAACGCCGTCGGTGACGGCCGGCTCAAGGCCGTGGTCGACACCAGTCGCAACGGCAACGGTCCCGCCGGCAGCGAGTGGTGCGACCCGGCCGGGCGCGCGATCGGCACGCCCAGCACGACGAACACGGGCGACTCGAAGATCGACGCGTTCCTGTGGGTCAAGCTGCCGGGCGAGTCGGACGGCTGCATCGGCCCGGCCGGGCAGTTCGTGCCGCAACGCGCCTACGACCTCGCGTTGGCGGCGGGCCCGATCACGACGACGACAACCACCACGACGACGACCACGACCACGACGACCACGCCGGGCGGCAACCCCGGTGGCGGCTGCACGGCGACCCACCGCATCACGAGCCAGTGGCAGGGCGGCTACTCCGCGGAGGTCGTCATCGTGAACCGCGGCTCGGCGATCAACGGGTGGACGTTCTCGTTCTCGGCTCCCGGGGTCTCGGTGACGCAGGGCTGGAACGGCACGTGGACCGACGCGGGTGACGAGGTCCGGGTGGCCAGCGCCGCCTGGAACGGCTCGATCGCCTCCGGCGGGCAGGTCAGCATCGGCTACAACGCGAACTACAACGGCACTCCGCCGTTCTCGTCGCCGGTGCTGAACGGGGTCGCCTGTTCCTGAGGCGGCTGGTGAACGGCGCCGCCTCCCGCGGGAGGCGGCGGCAGGGAGCGGGGTCCCCGGCCTGACGCAGGCCGGGGACCCCGTTGTTCCCCGCCCGGAATCCGAGCACACCCCCTCCGGCCGGGGCGCGGCCGGGTCCTCGAGGCGACAGGAGGCGGATCCGCGGTGCGACGATCACGGGTGACCCTGGCCGATGTGGCGGCGGCGAGCGGGGTGTCGGTCACGACGGCCTCGCTCGTGCTCACCGGACGGGCGCGGGAGCTGCGCATCTCCGAGGCGGCCGAGCAGCGGGTGCGCTCCACCGCGCGGGAGCTGGGCTACCGGCGCGGCACCCCGGCCGGGGGACCGCGGTCCGGGCTGTCGCGCACGATCGGGTTCGTGCTCGACACCGGACCGGCGGGAGACGTCGTCAAGGGCGCCGTGGAGGCCGCGCACCGGCACGGGTTCATGCTGCTCGTCGCCGAGTCCGGGGGAGACCCCGCGATGGGGCGGAGCCTGGTGGAGGCGATGCGCGACCGGCGGGCGGACGGCGTCGTGTTCGCCGCCACGCGTCCGGGCACGGTCGCCGAGCCGGACGGCCTGGGACACGGGCCGGCCGTGGTGCTCAGCTGCGCGGCCGCGCTGAGCTCCTGCCTGCCCACGGTGGTGCCCGACGAGGAACGGGGTGGCCGGTCGGCCGCGCGCGTGCTGCTCGACGCCGGGCACGACCGCGGCGTCCACCTGATCGGTGCCGGGCCGGGCCCGTGCGACGTCCCGCCCGACGGCGTCGCGGCGGTGGACCGGCTCGCCGGTCTGCGCGCGGTGTTCGACGCGGCCGGCGTCGAGGTCGTCAGCACGCATTCCTGTCCGAAGTGGACACCCGAGGACGGCTACGCGGCGACCACGAACCTGTTGCGGCGGCACCGGCCCCGCGCTCTGCTCTGCCTCGACGACCGGCTGGCGTTCGGCGCGTACCAGGCGCTCGCCGACGCCGGGCTCTCCGTGCCGGGCGACGTGTCCGTCCTCGGGTTCGGCGACTTCCCCGTGGCCTCCTGGACCCGGCCCCGGCTCACCACCGTGGCGTTGCCCTGCCACGAGCTCGGAGCGCGGGCGGTGGACGTCCTGGTGGAGATCGTCGAGGGGCGGGGACGCGGTGCCCGTCCGCCGCTGGTCCACCGGGTGCCGATGCCGGTCCGCAGGGGCGGTTCGGTGGCGAGGGCGCACCGGTGACCGGCACTTGTTCGCGTTAACAGCGCGCCGACCCCGGGTGGACAGTACCCCGCCGGGGAGAGCAGCGCTGCTAAAAGTTAGCGCTCACATTTAGCTTTGACCCCGCTGTGAAGGCGTCGTTACATTGCTGGGAGCCGCCCCTGCCGTTGACCCTCGTCGACGAAAGGCTCACCATGCCGAGCCCGTTGAAAGCGCTGTGCGGTGCGCTGGTCGCCACCCTGCTGGCCGCCTCACCCGCCCTCGCAGCCCAGTCCACCCAGGACGAGGTAGCCGCCTCGGCCGATCCCGTGCGGGTCATGCCGCTCGGTGACTCCATCACCCAGGGAGGCTCGATCGGCGGCTACCGCCTCGACCTCGGCGCGAAACTGCGCGCCGCGGGACGCAACGTCGACTTCGTCGGGTCCCTCGCGGACGGTCCCGGTTCCATGCCGGACCGCAACCACGAGGGCCATCCCGGCTGGACGATCGCCCAGGTCGACGCGAACGTCGTGAACTGGCTCAGGACCTACACCCCGCGCACGGTCCTGCTGCACATCGGCACGAACGACATGTACGGCAGCGATCCCGGCGGCGCGCCGCAGCGCCTGTCCGCGCTGGTGGACAAGATCACCGCGCAGGCACCGGGCGCCGAGGTGTTCGTCTCGACGATCATCCCGATCCGCTTCGCCGACGCCACCGTCCGCAACTACAACGCGGCGATCGTCCCGTTGCTGCGCGCGAAAGCCGCCGCGGGCAAGCGGGTGCACGTGGTGGACATGTACCCGGCCGTGCCGATCTCCGACCTGCCCGACGGCATCCACCCGAACGCCGCCGGCTACAGCAAGATGGCGACCGTCTGGTTCAACGCCCTCGCGTCGGTGCCCGGCAGCGTCGGCGACCAGCCCGGCACCGGCACGGCGTGCACCGCGACGCCGAAGGTGACCGGCACGTGGAACGGCGGCTTCCAGGCCGACGTCACCGTCACCAACACCGCCGCGTCCGCCACGACCGGCTGGACCGTGCGGTTCACGCTGCCCGGCGGGAACGTCGTGACGCAGCTGTGGGGCGGCACGGCCGGCGCCTCGGGCACCGTCACCAACGCGACCTACAACGGCGCGCTCAGTCCCGGTGCGTCCACGACCTTCGGCTTCCTCGCGTCCGGTTCCGGTGCGCCGGCCGTGGAGTCCGCCACCT
>NZ_DASVFL010000330.1:0-5600 GCF_036380075.1 Lentzea sp.
TCGCCGGTGTGGTTGTAGCGGGTGCGGAGCGTTGATGCGAGGCAGCTCTCCTTGTGCGGCCGGTCGGGGTCGAGGGCGTCGGTCTGGTTCAGAGCCTGCCGGGCGAGCTCGACGGCGGCGTCGGCGTCGGCGTCGTTCGCCGCGACCGCACCACGCCGCACCGCGAGGTTCGCCAGCACGTCCGGCCGGTTCGGGTGGTCGTGCGGTGTGGCGTCGAGCGCGTCCTGGAACGTGGCGACCGCCGCGCTGAGCAGCGCCGGGTCGACGCGGTGGTGTGCGAGGTCCCAGCGCGCGTTGGCGAGGTTCGACAGCAACCTGCTCGCCTCGTCGCCCGGACCGGTCAGCAGGCGAGCGGCGCGCTCGGCCGCCGTGACCGCCTCCACGATCGCCGCCTCGTCGCCACCGCGCAGGTATGACGAGCGAAGTGTGTTGCAGAGGTTGGACAACCGCATCGTCAGCAATGCATCGCCGTCTGGAGTGGACTCGACGGCCGCCCTGGCGGTGCGCACGGCCCGTGCGAGGGTCTCGTCGTCGCTCGTTTGCTGGAAGAGGAGTTCGAGGGCGGTGGAGAGGTTCGACAGGTAGGCGGGCGACCGGGGCGAGAGCTTGACCGCCCGTTCAGCCGCCGCGACCGCTTCCGGCAGCAGCTCGGGGCCGCCTTCGCGGTCGAACAGCATGACCAGGCCGGCGCCGAGGTTCGCGAAGCGGGCGGGGTTGGCCGGGGATGCGGCGGCGGCGTGGCGCAGCAACTCGACCGACTCGCGCAGGTCGCGGAGATCGTTCGTCTGGAGGTATCGCTGGTACAGCGCGAATGCTCGCTTGCCGGGATCCTCTTCTGGCACCGGAAGAAAATAACAGTGGGCGGTCGGGTGTCGGAGAAGGACGGGCCTAGGGAGGCCGAAGTGGACGCCTCGCGTGGAAATGTCCTGATTGGAGGTGGAGGCGTTTCTCAATGCTCCGGTCGAACTGCGCCTCGGCGGTTGTTCGCGTCCTGAGCCGCCATGAGGACTCCGTGCCGGACGAGGCGCAGGTCCTCGGACAGTTCGGCGTCGTCGGTGTTGAGCAGCCACTTCAGCCTGGCCTGGAAGAGTTCGTCGATCTCCCGCGTCGGCCGGTCGGTGATGACCATCTTCCACAGGGCGCCCTGCGCGAGCGTCGCCGTCAGGGGATGCCGATCGCCGAAGAGACGGGCCGCGTCGTCGACCGCGTCCAGCGCGAGGTCGATGCAGAGAGGGACACGTCCGAGTCCCATCAGGGCCATGCTCAGATCGGCCTGGATCATCAGGGGCAGGTGGTGGCGCGGGCCCAGCGAACGGCGCGCCGTGACGAGCAGGGCGTGTAGACCGTGCTCGGCGGCCTCGTACTCCTTGGCGAGCAGCAGCTCGTGGCATTCGTCCCACCGCTGTTGCACTTCTGTCTGCGGGTCTCGGGTTTCCGCTTCCGGCTCGGTGGTCTCCGCTTTCCTTCTCGCCACGCTGTACAGGAATGCCAGGTTGGATGAGGAATGAGTCATCCCCATCTCCGTGAACACGTCATTCGAGCACATGAGCTTCACTCGGTATGCGTCAAGTGAATTCTCGTGCGGTTCTTCAAGGCGCTGTGCGAGCGTGCGCAGCGACCGGTCCAGTACTGGAGGAATCGACGAGGAAGAAGTGCTGTCCCAAGCCTCATGCAAAGAAATGACGAAACGCGAAGCGACTCTGTGCAGCTCCTGGACGTACTCCTCGTTGATCCACTCGACGGTTCCGGCGTCCGGACTGGCCAGCACGTCCAGGCACACGTGCACCTGAGCCAGGAACACACCCACCTCGTACCAGGGCAGGATCTCGGGAGGCAGCCGCAGCGCGACCTCGGTGACGAAGTCGGCGAAGAGCGGTCGCAGGTGTTCCTGCGCTTCCCGCGCCTCCTGGAACTTCTCCTCGCGAGTCGAGGTCGACGGGATGGCAGGCACCTGCGCCAACGCCTCGTCGAGTTGCCGCACGAGAGCGGAGCCCTCGGACAACGACCAGAGGTCGGTGCGGATCCTGTCGATCTTGTGGGCGTACCCCGCAGGCACCTCGTTGCCCCTGGACGTGGTCACTCCGACGGTCCATCCGCTCTCGGCGAAGTACAGGTAGAGCTCTTCGGCGTCGACGCCGAGCAGCAACCCTGCCGGCAAGGGCAGGTCGTCAGCCGGTGTCTTCGGCGGGACCAGGTCGCGATCCTTCGGCGCGTCGCTCATGACAGCCCGAACAGCTGGAAGGCCGCCCAGTAGTGCGGATGAGATGTGGCCGGGTCGGCTTTGAGCTGCTGCTGCGCGTGGTGCAGAGCCCCGGCCGCACCCATGTCGAGCAATGACGCGTAGAAGTGCGTCATGAAGCGCGCGGTCACCTGGTCATCCACCCTCCACAGCGGACCGAGCACGGTGTGCGCGCCGGCGACCAGGAACACGCCCGGCAGGCCGACGTACTCGTTGCCGGGCAGGGCTGTCGACAACCCGGCGTGACAGGCGGCCAGCACGACGAGTCGCGCACGCAGGTCGAGGCGCACGAGATCGGGAGCCCACAGCAGTTCGCGGTCGCGGCCCGTGCCTGCCACGTGCAACGCCGTCAGTTCCGGAAACGCGTCGAAGACGACACCGTGGGAAGCGATGTGGACCACGTCCGCTTCAGGCAGATCGGCGAGCAGAGCACCAGCGTCAATCTCCGGGCCGACCTGCGAGGTGTGGTCGTAGAAGTGACCGGCGGCGGTCGTCAGTTCCGCGGCCGCGTGCGGCAGCCCGCCGTCCGGGTCGGCGATGCCGGCGAACCGCTCGACCCGCCGAGGCCGGTGTGGGCGAGTCAGCAGGTGGTCGAGGACGGACAGGCTGGGCACGGTGGTGACGAGGTGGTCGGTGTTGAGCGGGTGTGTTCCCAACGCCCCTAGTGGAACACCCCACAACGGTCCGGCCGGCACCACGAACACCCGCCGGTATCCGGTGAGGTCCGCTCGTACGGGATCCACGCAGGCGGCCTCGATGTCCGCCGCCGCCCGGTCGGCGTCGTCGCCCGGTGCGCAGGCCAGGCGTCTGTACCGCGCGCAGAGGCGTTCGACCTCGTCCAGATCGAGATCCGCGACCCGGCGGACGCCGGTCGCGGCGATCGTATAGATCACGCCGATGGAGGCGTAGACCACCACCACGTCATCCGCTCGAAGGTGCCCGGTCAGCTGTTCCGTCTTGACCGGCGCCACGATTCGCCGACTGCGCGATGTTGTGGCCAGGACCGCCCGTTCGTCCGCCACCACCGCCTCCCACAGGCGGGCGAGAGCGGTGTGGAGCTGGTTTCGCACACCGGCGCCTCCGCCGCGTTCCACGTCGCTCAGGTACCGGATCACCTGCTGCTTGAGGCCGGTCTGGTCCGACTCGCCGGTTTCGGCCGCGCCCCACAGCCGGTGCATCATCAGCCGAGAGAGCAAGCCGCGACCGGTGTTGAGTTCAACCAGGTCGAGAGCTTCGGCGGTCTGCCCGATGCGGTCGGCCTCCTCCGCCGCGATGTCGTAGATCGGCGCCAAATTCGCCGAAATTGCCAGCTGGGATGCCTCCGTCACCACGGATCGGCGTTCCTGCTCGGCCAGGGACAGCGCACGGCGAGAGTATTCGGCGGCGACCTCCGGACTGCGGTGGAGCCTCGCCAGCGCCTCGGCCGCGATCTGGTCGGCCGTGGTGTTCCCGCCCATGTCCGCCACGACGGTGCGGTCGAGGAACACGAGCTTGCGCGCACACTCGTTCAGCCAGTGCGCCCGGACGGCCTCGTTGCCGCTGACGAGGTGGACATTGTCCATGCACCAGCGCAGCGTGGTGCCTCCTTCCTGCTGCCCGGACATCAGGATGAGCCGGGCACCGCGCAGGTAGGAACGCAGCCACGTGGCGAGGTCGGCGTCTGTCTCGGCGAGCAACGCGAGGTAGTGCTCCGCCCGGCCGCCGCCAGGCTCGACCAGGTCCGAGTCGATGGCGAGGCAGGTCAGCGCCTTGCGCAAGCCGGCGTTGCTCCCCGCCCTGCGAAACGCGACGGCGGCGTTCCCGGCGTGGACCAGGGCCGCCCGGACGTCGAGGGTGGCCCGGTTCCCCCGTACCGCCATGTACAGCGCCATTTCCGTAGTGCCCACGAGGCCGTGCTGTCCCCGTTCGCGCATCACCTCGACTGCTCGTTTCAGGTAGACCACCGCCTCTTCGACGCGTCCCAGTTCGAGCAGGAGCTTTCCCTCGCGCCAGTCCATCGCGGTCTGATCGTTGGCCAGTGCGCCGACCGTGTCCGGGCCCGTGCCCGCCCCGTCCACCTTCACGTCGGGTGCGAGGATTTCGTGTCGCCGGACGACGGCGACGCCGTTCGCCCGGCAGTCACGCAGCAATCGGCGCAGGCGTTCGAGCCGGCGTCGCTCTTGATCAAGCGAGTGATCATCCGACGTGCGCGCGGTGGCAGCGAAGTTGATCAGATCGCTGAGGTAGTCCTCGGCCTCGTCACTGAGCAGTTCCGGTCGCTGTTCGACAAAGTCGCAGAACCATTCGTGGCCGGCTCCCGGCAGGCCGTCCAGCAGGTCGTGGACGGCCTTCGCCGCCGGCGTCTTGTGATGGTCGGAGTTCGGCGACACGAACGGACGCTACCAGCGAGTCGATCCCGGCAGGGCAGGATGTGAACCGGCATCGTTGCACAGGGTATAGGAACTTCTTGGTATTCCGAGTGATTGGGCCCCGTAACGGATGAGCAGGCCGTGGCGACAACGGGTTCGCGAGGTGTTGAGGAAGATCCACGGAAGGGGAGCGCACCGGGTGCTCGACGAGTTGCGCCAAGCGGTGAACGCCCGAGTGGTTCGCGCGTTCGAAGGCGAGCAGCTGGATCTCCTGCTCGAACCGGAGGCCCTCCAGGAGGCCGAACGGCTCGCTCAGGCGATCAGCGAGGGTGCCGGGGGGACAGCGGAACACTCGTCCGCGCGGCTTGTCCTCGGATCGTTCCTCTGGGGCCGGCACCTGGCCCTGGGGTCGCCTGGGTTCAGTCCGGATCGGGACGCGGCGATCAGCTGGCTGGCGCCCTACGTCGCGGCCGGCGGTGATCCTGACGCCGTTCCGGCGCCGTTGCTGGACGAGGTGGTGAACGCGGCCGCGCGGACCGCGTCGGACCTGGTTCCCGAGAGCGTGGACTCGCACCCGCCCGAGGTCGTGGACTCCGCGATCACGACGCTGCGCCACGTCGTGGCCGCCTGTCCCGAGGCGCACCCGAACCTGGCGGCGATGCTGACGAACCTGGGCACCGCGCTGAAGTTCCGGTCGGAGCGCACGTCTTCGGTCCCGGACGTCGACGAGGCGATCGCCTTTCTGCGGCGTGCGGTGGAGGTGACGCCGGCCGATCACGCGATGCGGGCGGGACGGTTGTTCAACCTCGCGATCGCGATCAGTCATCGGTTCAACCTCACCCACGCCGACGAGGATCTCGACGACTCGCTGAAGGGGTTCACCGACACGCTCGACGCGATGGCGCCGGACGATCCTGAGCGGCCCGCGGTGCACGAGTACCTGGGGTCCGTGTTCCGCGCCCGTGCCGCGCGCCGGTCGCCCTCGTTCGGGCAGGCCGCGTTCGTCGAGCGGC
>NZ_DASVFL010000331.1:0-21208 GCF_036380075.1 Lentzea sp.
GGTGTCAACTCGACACGCTTTTCGTCGAGTTGACACCCCTCCTCACGTGTGGCTCGCTCTGCCCCGGTTCGTGACGGGACCACCCCACCCGAACCGCACCACCCACACAACAGCAAGCCGCCCAACGCAACAGGCGTGCCATCAACCCACGAACGGCGCCGGCCCGGTCTTTGATCAGCTGGCGGGGCCCGGGGCGGAGCCCCGCGCTTGAAACCTACGGACGAACCAACGGCGGATAAAGCACCCGAGCACCCCCACGCCGAAACAAAGCAGCAGGCCGCCCCCCATCCCGAGAGGTCGTCTCCCCAGTAGCAACCAACAACCCCTCAACCCCGGTAACTTTCCGATGAAAATTACGGGGATCCAAAGAAACCCCCCAAACAATCTCATAAACCCGCCGCAACTCGGCCACAGTGAACTCAGCGGGACAAAACTCAGCCCCCAACGGCGTGTACTCCAGCTTGGCCCGAGCCCGCTCAACCCCATCCCTCAAAATCAAGAAGTGATCGAACGCAAGCGACGACACACCCCCAACCGGCACCCAAGCGGCTTCAGCAGCATCAGTCCCGGCAACCGGCACAGGCAGATCAGCCGCCAACGCCAGATAAGCAACAGAGACGACCCGCATCCGAGGATCCCGCCCAGGCTCCCCATAGGTCCCGAGCTGCTCCAGGAACAACCCGGAGACCCCGGTCTCCTCACCGAGCTCCCGAACAGCGGCATCCCCGACCGACTCGGCCACCTGGACGAACCCCCCAGGCAACGCCCACTGCCCCGAGAACGGCTCCTCCCCCCGCCGAACCAGCAGCACACAGAGCTCGTCCGCTCGCACGGTCAGCACCACCAGGTCGACCGTGACCGCGAAGGGAGGGAAATCACTTGGCGAGTACACCCGGCGAAGCATAGACTTATCGTCAGATCGACGACAAGCACGCCGACGACCGGACGACGACCGCACGAGGAGCAGGCAAATGGCCGACATCAGCAGGTACCCGGGCTTCCGCCACCTCAGGGGAGCCCCCACGGTCCACATCAGACACATCAGGAAGGGCAGGCTCGTCCACGAGGGCACCGGCCAGAGCTTCTGGTTCCGCCCCAGGACCGCCGTCCTCTCCGAGGTCCCGGTGGACGACCGCGAACTGCCGATGCTCTTCCACGCCAGGACCCGTGACTACCAGGACGTGACGGTCCAGCTGACGGTCACCTACCGCTGCACCGACCCGGAGACCGCCACCAACCGCATCGACTTCTCCCTCGACCCGGACACCGGCACCTGGCGCCAGGACCCGTTGAGCCAGATCGCCAACACCCTCACCGAGAGCACCCAGCAGCACGCCCTCAAGATCCTCGCCACCCTGGACCTGGAGGAGGCGATCAAGACCGGCGTGGAACGCGTCAAGGCGGCGGTGGCCGAGAACCTGCGGGCGGACCACATCGGCATGGAGATCATCGACGTCCGCGTCGTCGCCATCCGCCCGGACGCCGACATGGAGAAGGCCCTCCAGACCACCATCCGCGAACGCGTCCAGCAGGAGGCCGACAAGGCCACCTACGAACGCCGGGCCGTCGCGGTCGAACGCGAACGGGCCATCAGCGAGAACGAGCTGAAGAACCAGATCGAGCTCGCGAAGAGGGAGGAGCAGCTGGTCGTCCAGCGCGGCGCCAACGCGCTCAAGCAGGCCGAGGACAACGCCAGGACGGCCAAGATCGCCAACGAGGCCAAGGCCGAGGGCATCCAGCGGCTCGCCGAAGCCGAGGCCGCGGGCGAGAAGGCACGCCTCGACGCCTACCGGGAGATCCCCGAGAGCACCCTCTACGCGCTGGCCGCGAAGGAACTGGCCGGCAACCTCCCGGAGATCGGCAGCATCACCCTGACCCCCGACCTCATCCAGCCCATCCTGAACAGGCTCGCCCGATGAGTCTCGCTCCCAGAATCGTGCTGGTGCACCGGCGCACCGAGCTGACAGAGTTGCTGGCGAGGCACGGGACGAGAGGACAGGTCGAGTTCTTCCTCAAGTCCCGCGGCAGAACCCTGGACGAGGTGGTGGACCGTGACCAACAGACCCGAGCAGCGCTGGGAGAGGTCGGCGCCGCGATCCCGCTGGACTGGCGCCGCGGCGTGGTCGAGAGGGAAGACCTGTCGCGGTTCCTGTTCGCGCCCGAAGACGTAGTCGTCATCGTCGGCCAAGACGGCCTGGTGGCCAACGTCGCCAAGTACCTGGACGGCCAGCCGGTGATCGGCATCAACCCGGACCGGGGCGTGCTGGCGACGCACGCCCCGTCCGACGCGGCCGAGCTCCTGCGCAGCACGGCCGACACCGAGGACCGCACGATGGTCGAGGCGACGTCGGACGACGGCCAGACCCTGTTGGCCCTCAACGAGATCTACGTCGGCCACCCCGGCCACCAGACCAGCCGGTACCGCATCGGGAACGAGCGCCAGGCGTCGTCCGGCATCCTGATCGGCAGCGGCACCGGCGCCACGGGCTGGTGCAGCTCCGCCCACCGCGAGCGCGGGAGCGCGATCCAGCTGCCCTCCCCGACCGAACGCAGGCTCGCGTGGTTCGTCCGCGAGGCGTGGCCGTCGCCAAGCACCGGTATCGAGCACACCGAGGGTGAGATCACCGGCCGGCCGCTGACCGTCGACGTCGAGTCCGACGGCCTGGTGGCGTTCGGCGACGGCATCGAAAGCGACGCGCTACGCCTCGGCTGGGGCCAGCGACTGACCGTCGGACTCGCCGCCCGCCGGCTCCGCCTCGTGCGCTGAGCCGATTCCCAGCAGGCACGCGCCGGACAGCACGGCACCCGCGACCAGGTACACCGCGATCGCCCAGGTTCCGGTGCGCAGCAACGACTGCGCCACCAGCGGCGCCAGCCCGCCGCCCAGCACGGCACCGAGCTGGAAGCTCAGCGCCACCCCGCTGTAGCGCACGCGCGTCCGGAAGAGCTCGGCGAAGTAGGCGGCCGACGGGCCGAACAGCGCCGCGGAGCCCACGAACCCGAGCACCATCGCGAACGTGAACCAGCCGGAGTCCGTCAGCCAGAACAACGGGAACGCGAACGCGGCCTGGAAGATCGCGCCGCCGAACATCACCGGGAACCGCCCGACCCGGTCGGAGAGCAGCCCGAAGGCGGGCACCGCGACGACCTGCGCCGCCGAGCCGACGACGACCGCCACCAGCAGGTCGTCCGCGGAGATCTTCAGCGCCGTGCGCCCGTAGCCGATCATGAACACGCTCAGCACGTAGATGAAGATCGTGAACCCGAGGTTGACGCCCGCGCCCAGCAGCACCACCCGCCACCGGTCGCGCAGCACCTCGGCGATCGGCAGCCGCGACTTCTCGGCCCGCGCGAACCGCGGGCTTTCCGTGACGCGCAACCGGATGTAGAGCCCGATCCCGACCAGCACGACCGAGAACAGGAACGGCAACCTCCAGCCCCACGACAGGAAGTCCGGGCCGGACGCGCGCGACGACACGTACATCGCGAGGTTCGCCAGCACGAGACCGACCGGCGACCCGATGAACACCCAGCTGCCGTACCAGCCCCACCGCCCCGGTGGCGCGTGCTCGACCGCCATCAGCGAAGCGCCGCCCTGTTCGCCGCCCATGAAGAAGCCCTGCACGATCCGCAGCAGCACCAGCAGCAACGGCGCCAGGATGCCGGCCTGGGCGTAGGTCGGCAGCAGCCCGATCAACGCCGTCGACACGCCGGTGACCGACAGCGTGACCACGAGCATCGCGCGCCGGCCGATCCTGTCGCCGAGGTGGCCGATCACCGCGCCGCCGAGCGGGCGGGCGAGGAAGCCGGCGCCGAACGTGGCGAACGCGAGCAGCACGCCGACGCGCGAGTCGAACTGCGGGAAGAAGATCTTGTCGAACACGAGCGCGGAAGCCGTGCCGTAGAGCAGGAAGTCGTAGAGCTCGATCGTGTTGCCGACCGCCGACGCCACCGCGACCTTCCGGACCCCCGTCATCGTTCCAGCCTGGTGGAGGGATTGACACCGCGCAATGCCCCGGTCACCCTTCGACTACGTTCCTACTGCTCAGTAACGAGGTAGCAATGACGCGCCGAGTGACTGTCATCTCCCTGCTCACAGCCATGATCGCGGCCTTGCTGGCGCCGCACGCCGGCGCCGCCCCGCGGTACCGGAACTACGTCTCGCTCGGGGATTCGTTCGTGTCCGGGCCGTTCATCCCCGTGCAGCGGCTGGATCCGCTGAGCTGTTTCAAGTCCACGCAGAACTACCCGTCGGTGCTCGCGAAGAGCCTCGGGATCGCGAACTTCACGGACATCTCCTGCGGTGGTGCGCAGACAAAGGACATGGCGGGTGTGCAGAGCGGCATCCCCGGCCAGTCCGTGCCGCAGTTCTCCGCGCTGAAGGCCGACACGGACCTCGTGACGATCTCCATCGGCGGCAACGACATCGGCTTCTCCGACATCATCCTGACCTGCGCCGGCAAGAGCGTCGCCGACCCGTTCGGCGCGCCCTGCAAGGCGAACTACGGCGACTCGCTCGCCCAGCGCGTCGCCGCCACCGCGCCGAAGGTCGCCGAGGTCCTCGGCGGCATCAAGCAGCGCTCCCCCAAGGCCAGGATCGTCGTCGTCGGCTACCTGCGGATCCTGCCGCCGTCGGGCGGCTGCTGGCCGGTCGTGCCGATCTCGCGCGGCGACGTGCCGTACCTCGACGGCCTCCAGCAGCAGCTCAACGGAATGCTCGGCACCCAGGCGCAGGCGGCCGGTGCCACGTTCGTGAACCCCTACGACATCAGCCTCGGCCGCGACACGTGCGCGGCGCCGTGGGACAAGTGGGTCGAGGGCATCATCCCGACGAGCCTCGCGTTCCCGGTTCACCCGAACGCGAAGGGCATGGCTGCGGTGGGTAAGCAGGTCGCCGGCGCACTCGCCGGGACGGCGCTCACGGGCGTCTAGTTGCACGGCGTGACGGCGGTTTACACGATCCGGTGTTACCGCTGAGTTGGTTGGAGATCCGGGTCCTCGCCGCGCCAAGGTGGTGGCATGGCAAGGACCCGACTTCTTTTTGCCTGTCTCGCGCTCGCCGCACCGCTCTTCCCCGCGACGGCCCAGGCAGCGTCCATCGTTCCGGAGTACGGCGTGGTGCTGTCGGTGCAGCCGCAGATGGGCGTGCTCAGCACCACCGAGCTGCGCTGCGCGCCCACGGGCGGGCTGCACCGCCACGCCCAGCAGGCGTGCGACCAGCTCATGCCCGTCCAGGGCGACTTCCGCCGGCTGCGCAAGGCCGACGCGATGTGCACGATGGAGCTGAACTCGACCAAGGCCACGCTGCGCGGCCGGTGGGGCACCAAGCGGATCGACTTCCAGCAGACCTACTCGAACCCGTGCGTCCTGCGCGCGGCCACCGGCAAGGTCTTCGACTTCTAGCCGGTCCACTACCGCGTCACCGGTGTTCCAGCACACCGCCGTCGTGCTGGAACACCGGTGGCGTTCCGCCTGAAGTCTCAGGGAAGTGCACCTAGGCTGCGGTCCATGGGGGACTTCCTGGTCTACACGATCGGCTTCCCGGTCACGTTCGTGCTGCTCGTCCTGGGCATGTCGCTGGCGGCGCGGCGGATCCTGGGCCTGCGCGTCGGGCTCGTCCGCACCGGACTGGCGTGCCTGCTGGCGATGTCGATCGCCACGGGCCTCTTCGGCGAGACGACCGCGACGCCGACGACGTCGCTCGCGACCATCCAACTGGGACTGTCGCTGCTCGTCGTGATCGGCCTGCTGGCGTTCGCCGAGATCGTCGTGCCGACCGGCTCGATCCCGCCGCCCACCGAGTGGTGGGGCATGGCGCGGCGCCGGATCGCCCGCACCCGCCGCTACTCGCGCATCACCGCGATCGCCTTCCGCCACGGCCTCGGCCCGTACCTGCGCGGCCGCGAACGGTCCGGCACGGGACTGGCGCGGTCGTTGCGGCTCGCGTTGCAGGACGCGGGCGTCACGTTCGTGAAGCTCGGCCAGGTGCTGTCCACCCGCGCCGACCTGCTGCCGCAGGACTTCGTCGACGAGCTGAGCCTGCTGCAGGACAAGGTGCCGCCCGCGCAGTGGGACGACGTCCGCGCGTTGCTCGACACCGAGCTCGGGCCGGACGCGTTCCGCGAGATCGATCCCCAGCCGCTGGCCGCGGCCTCGATCGCCCAGGTGCACCGGGCGGTGCTCGCGTCGGGCGCCGAGGTCGTCGTGAAGGTGCAGCGGCCGGACGTGCGGGCGGTGGCCGAGGGCGACCTGGACATCGTGTCGCGGCTGGCGGAGACGTTGCAGCGCACGCGGTGGGGGTCGGCGCTGGGCGTGCGCGACCTGGCGGCCGGGTTCGCGGCGGCGTTGCGCGAGGAGCTCGACTTCCGCGTCGAGGCGCGCAACATCGCGGCCGTGGCGGCGGTGTCGGACTCCTCGGTCGGGCTGCCGCACGTCCACCAGTCGACGTCCCGCGTCCTCGTCATGGACCGGCTCCACGGCGTGCCCGTGCGCGGCGCCGCCGAGGACGAGGGCCTCGCGCGGACGTTGCTGCGGTTCGTGCTCCGGCAGGTGATGCTCGACGGCGTCTTCCACGCCGACCCGCACCCCGGCAACGTGCTGCTGCTGTCCGACGGGCGGCTCGGCCTGCTCGACTTCGGCTCGGTCGGCCGGATCGACTCCGGCCTGCGCGCGGCGTTGCAACGGCTGCTGCTCGCCCTCGACCGGAGCGACCCCGCCGGGCTGACCGACTCGTTGCTGGAGCTGACCTCGCGCCCGGAGGAGATCGACGAGCAACGGCTGGAGCGCGCGCTCGGCCAGTTCATGGCACGGCACCTGGGCGCGGGCATGCGGCCCGACGTCGAGATGTTCGGTGACCTGTTCGCGCTGGTGTCGCGGTTCGGGCTGAGCGTCCCGCCGGAGATCGCCGCGGTGTTCCGGACGCTGGCGACGCTGGAGGGCACCCTGGGCGTGCTGTCGCCGGGCTTCAACATCGTCGTGGAGTCGCGGGCGTTCGCGGCCGAGCAGATCTCCGAGCGGCTCACGCCCGAGTCCGTCCAGCGGACGATGACCGAGGAGCTCCAGGCCGTCCTGCCGATGCTGCGCAGGCTGCCGCGGCGGATCGACCGGATCACCGGCGCGGTCGAGCAGGGCCGGCTGAGCATGTCGGTGCGGCTGTTCGCGGACGAGCGGGACAGGTCGTACGTCACCGGACTCCTGCACCAGGTGATGCTGACGGTGCTGGGCGCGACCGCGGGCGTGATGGCGGTGCTGCTGCTCGGGTCGGCCGGCGGGCCACAGGTCGCCGCCGACGTGGGCCTCTACCAGGTCTTCGGTTACAACCTGCTGATCATCAGCGTCCTGCTGGGCCTGCGCGTCGTCGTCGCCGTGTTCCGGCCCCGTGCGTGAGACGCCTAGAACTGCGCCTGCTCAAAACTGCCGGCGGTAGACCGACACGTCGTCGCGCCAGACGCCGAAGTGGTCGGGTGCGGACTGGACGATCGTCATCTCGTTGAGGTTGCCGAGGATCCGCCACGCCCGCGCAACCGCTTGCGCGCCCGCGTAGGCGATCGTGCAGAACATCCGCGGCTCCACGACGGTCCGCACGCGGTCGACCGCGCCGACGCTCATCGGCGTGTCCTGCCAGAGGTCGAGCGTGTACCCGGTGCGGATCGGGTCGCCGGAGCCGAGCACGCCCTCGATGCTCACGACCAGGCGGTCCCCGTCGAGGCGGAGGTCGTAGTGACCGCTGCGGGGAGGGGTGCCGCCGGTGTACGCGGAACGCGCCGGATCGAGCACCCAGTGGCCGAGGAACGGCACGAGGTCGTCACCCATGTGTGTCTCCTTCGCGGAACCTGCGCCACTGGCGGATTGTCCGGCGCATCGACGTGTACGACCATCACCCGATGAGTTATGAGACGGGCGTTCGGTGGAAGTGGATACCGGCCGTCGTGCTCGGCTTCGTGCTGCTGAGCTGGATCGTGTTCGAGGCGTTCGACCTCATCGACTTCGCCGGAGTCGTGGCGTGGGTGCGAGGCATCGACCCCCTGTGGGCGGCGGCGGCGATCTTCGCCCTGCTCGTCGTGGACGTGCTGCTGCCCGTGCCGTCGACCCCGCTGATCGTGCTGGCGGGAACGGCACTCGGCCTGCCCTTCGGGCTGGCACTCGCGATCGTCGGGTCCCTGGGTTCCTCTGCCGCAGGGTACGCCCTGGGGAGGTTCGCGGGCCCCGTCCTCGTCCGCAGGGTGGTGACCATCGAGGAGCTGACCGAGATGCGGCGGTGGGGCCGCCAGTTCGGGCCGTGGTTCTTCGGGGTGGCCCGCGGGATCCCGATGATGGCGGAGACGGTGTCGGTGTCCGCGGGGGTGTCGCGGGTGTCGTTCCGCAAGTTCATGTTCTTCACGCTGATCGGCACCATCCCGATCTGCGCCGCCTACGTGTTCGCCGGGTCGCAGGCCGACACCGTCGAACAGATCGTGATGATCAGCGCCGTCGGGTTCCTGCTCACCGTGGGGCTGTTCTACCTGCTGCGACGACTGGTGAAGACGGCCCCGTGAAGTCCGCCGCGTGAGGGTTCCCCGACGCGGAGAACCCTCACACTTACTATCAGTTAGCGCTGTGACCAGCTATGATGCCGGGATGGACTTCAACGTGTTCGCGAAGGCGTGCCCGTCACGTCCCTTGCTGGAGCACGTCACCGGCAGGTGGGGCGGCCTGACGGTGGGCGCGCTCCTGGACGGCTCGCTGCGCTTCAACGAGCTGCGCCGCCGCGTCGACGGGATCAGCGAGAAGATGCTGTCGCAGACCCTGCAGGCCCTCGAACGCGACGGTCTGGTGCACCGGGAGGCCCAGCCCACCAACCCGCCGCGCGTCGACTACAGCCTCACGCCGCTCGGGCGCGAGACGGCGGAGAGGCTGCTGTCGTTGATCCAGTTGTTGCAGGCGCGGATGCCCGAGGTGCTGGAAGCGCAGAAGGCCTACGACGCCCGCTGAGCCCCGGTGCGGCTCAGCACTCGATGACGTTCACGGCGAGCCCGCCGCGGGCCGTCTCCTTGTACTTCACCGACATGTCCTTGCCGGTGTCGCGCATGGTCTTGATGACCTTGTCGAGCGACACGAAGTGCGAGCCGTCGCCGCGCAACGCCATCCGCACCGCCGTGATGGCCTTGATCGACGCGACGGCGTTGCGTTCGATGCACGGGATCTGCACCAGGCCGCCGATCGGGTCGCAGGTCAGGCCCAGGTTGTGCTCCATGGCGATCTCGGCCGCGTTCTCGACCTGCTCCGGGGTGCCGCCCAGGACCTCGGCGAGGCCGCCGGCCGCCATCGAGCAGGCGGAGCCGACCTCGCCCTGGCACCCGACCTCGGCGCCGGAGATCGACGCGTTCTCCTTGAACAGCACGCCGATCGCGCCCGCGGTCAGCAGGAACCGGACCACGCCGTCGTCGTTGGCCCCCGGCACGAACCTCGTGTAGTAGTGCAGGACCGCCGGGACGATGCCGGCCGCGCCGTTGGTCGGCGCGGTGACGACCCGGCCGCCCGCCGCGTTCTCCTCGTTGACCGCCAGCGCGAAGAGCGTGACCCAGTCCATGACGCGCAGCGGGTCGGTGACGAAGTGCTCGCCCTCCAGCCGTTTGCGCATCTCGGCGGCACGGCGGCGGACCTTCAGGCCGCCGGGCAGCACGCCGTGCTCGGTGCAGCCGCGTTCCACGCACTCCTGCATGACGTGCCAGATGTGCAGCAGCCCCGACCGCACCTCGGCCTCGGTCCGCCACGACAGCTCGTTGGCCATCATGATCTCGCTGATCGACAGGCCCGTCTCGCGGCAGCGCGCGAGCAGCTCGTCGCCGGTCAGGAACGGGTGCGGCAACGGCGTGGTGTCCGGCTTGATCCGGTCGGTGCCCGAGGCGTTCTCGTCGACGACGAACCCGCCGCCGATCGAGTAGTAGACGGCGTGCTCGACGGACACCCCGCCGCTGAACGCCTCGAAGCTCATCCCGTTGGGGTGCAGCGGAAGCGACTTGCGGCGGTGCATGACCAGGTCCCGGTCGTGCCGGAACGAGATCTCGTGCGAGCCGCCGAGCCGCAACCGTCCACTCGCGACGATCTCCTCGACGCGGCCGGCTGCGGCCGCCGGGTCGACCTCCTCGGGGAGGTTGCCCTCCAGGCCGAGGAACACGGCCTTGGGGCTGCCGTGCCCGTGGCCGGTCGCGCCGAGCGAGCCGAACAGCTCGACGTGCACGCCGTCCACTTCGGACAGGCGCTCGCCGAGCTTGTCGACGAACATCGCCGCCGCGCGCATCGGGCCGACGGTGTGGGAGCTGGACGGCCCGATGCCGACGGAGAACAGGTCGAAAACGCTGATCGCCACTGATCAGTCCTTCGTGGTGGTGGAGCGGTCAGTCCGGGACATGTCAGTCGGACTTGATGAGCTCGGCGTACTTGGCCGCCGTGAGCAGGTTCTCCGCCGACTCGACGCGGACCTTGAACAGCCAGCCCTCGCCGTACGGGTCGTTGTTGACGATCGCCGGGTCGTCGACGACGGCGCCGTTGACCTCGATCACCTCACCGGTGACGGGCGAGAACAGGTCGCTGACGGACTTGGTGGACTCGAGCTCACCGCACACGGCGTTCGTGACGACCTTCGCGCCGACCTCGGGCAGCTGGACGAAGACGATGTCGCCGAGGGCGTCCGCCGCGTACTCGGTGATTCCGCAGGTCAGCGGGTCCTGGGTGCCCGGCGTCCAGTCGACCCACTCGTGCTCGGTGGTGTAGAGCAGGTTCTCGGGGAACTGCACGGCGACTCCTCTGGCTGATGACGGGTCAAGGACACACTTGCGCCCCCTCCGCCGTGCAGAGTTGCCTACTCCGAGTGGTCTTGCTGCCTGAGAGTGTGCGGGAGCTTGCCCCTTCGGCGCCCCGACTCCGTCGTCGAGGTCTCTCCCACTCGGGTTCTGGCGCTGACGCGCCGCGGCCGGTCTTCAGTTCTCGGGGGCGAACGCTATGTGCGGCCCCCGCCGGGTGTCAACGCGAACGGGTCGAGTCACACGCGAGCGCAAACCGAGTCGCTCTGTCCTAGATGAACAACCACACAGGTGGCTGATAGTGCGATCAGCACAGTGACATGACCTTCCCACTGCCCCACATTGTGAGATGTCGGCCACCGAACGGAGGAGTCATCGTGCGGATCGCAGTTCCTCGCGAGATCAAGAACCACGAGTACCGCGTCGCTCTCACCCCTGCCGGTGCACACGAGCTGACCAGCCGCGGCCACGACGTGTTCGTCGAGCAGGGCGCCGGCCTGGGCTCCGCGATCACGGACGAGGAGTACCTCGCCGCGGGCGCCAAGGTCCTCGCGACCGCCGACGACGTGTGGGCGGAGGGCGACCTGGTCCTCAAGGTCAAGGAGCCGATCGCCGAGGAGTACCCGCGCCTGCGTGCCGGACAGACCCTCTTCACCTACCTCCACCTCGCCGCCGACAAGCCGCTGACCGAGGCGCTGCTCGCGTCCGGCACCACGGCCGTCGCCTACGAGACCGTGCAGCTGCCGAACCGCGCGCTGCCGCTGCTCGCCCCGATGTCCGAGGTCGCGGGCAGGCTCGCCCCGCAGGTCGGCGCGTTCGCGCTGATGAAGCCCTCCGGCGGCCGCGGCGTGCTGCCCGGCGGCGTCCCCGGTGTCGCCCCGGCCCGCGTGGTCGTCATCGGCGGCGGCGTGGCGGGCGTCAACGCCGCCACCATCGCCGCCGGCATGGGCGCGGACGTGGAGATCCTCGACACCAACGTCGACCGCCTGCGCCAGATCGACGCGCAGTTCCAGGGCCGCCTGCGCACGCTCGCGTCCAACGCGTTCTCCGTCGAGCAGGCCGTCCGCGAGGCCGACCTGGTCATCGGCGCCGTGCTGGTGCCGGGCGCCGCGGCCCCGAAGCTCGTCTCGAACACGCTGGTCGCCCAGATGAAGCCGGGCTCGGTGCTCGTCGACATCGCGATCGACCAGGGCGGCTGCTTCGAGGACTCCCGCGCCACCACGCACGCCGAGCCGACCTACGAGGTCCACAACTCGGTGTTCTACTGCGTCGCGAACATGCCGGGCGCCGTCCCGCGCACCTCGACCTACGCGCTGACCAACGTGACGCTGCCCTACGCCGTCGCGCTGGCCGACAAGGGCTGGGAGAAGGCGCTGAAGGACGACCGTTCGCTCGCCCTGGGCCTCAACGTCCACGCGGGCAAGCTGACGAACGGCCCGGTGGCCGAGGCGACCGGCCTCGCGCACACGCCGCTGGAGTCCGTCATCTGAAGACCATCTGAATGAATGAGGCCCCCGCACGCGTGAATCGCTGCGGGGGTTTCGCCTATCTCAGGGCTTTGACGCGCGCCTTGATGCCGTCGATCACGCAGTCCAGCCCGAACTCGAACTGGCCCTCCAGCGACCAGATCTCCTGCTCGTCGAGCATCCTGACGTAGTTGGGGTGCTTCTCCCGGTACATGTCGGCGATCTTGCGCAGGTCGGGCGGCGGCGAGTCCATGCCGCCGCGACCGATGAAGTTGACCTCGGCGACCACGTAGCCGGTGGTGAAGCTCGACACCGTCGAGATCGACTGCGCCGCCGCGGCCAGCGACAGACCGGCCCTCAGCATGGGCCCGAACATCGCGTCGGACATCGCCACCGCCTTGGGGCCGATGCTGTTGAACTCCCCGATGTTCTTGACCCACCAGGGGTGGCGGTGCGCGATCTGACGCATCGCGTGCATCATCCCGCGCACCGCGGTCTCCCAGTCGTCATCGGGGCTGGGCAGCGGGAACTCGCCGTACACCTCGTCGAGGCACAGCTCGATCAACGCGTCCTTCGTCGGGACGTGCCAGTAGAGCGACATCGGTGCCGCGCCCAGTTCCGCGGCGAGCTTGCGCATGGACAGCTTCTGCAGACCGTGTTCGTCCAGCATCTCCATCGCCTTGCGGACGACGACCTCCCGGCTCAGGCCGAGGGGCCCGCCGCCGCTGGGCCTGGGCTTGCTGAACCACACGCTCTCCACGTCACGATCCTAGGCACGCCTGAGCAGAACGCTGGCCACCACACCTCCCAGGAACACCGCGACGGCACCGATCACCAGGCTGACGCTCATGCCGTTCGAGAACGCCTCGCGCACGACGGTGACGTCAGCGCCGCTGTGCAGGGCCTCGCTCAGGGACCGGCCGGGAACGCCGTCCGGCAGCGAGGCCGCGAACCGCGCCGACAGCAGCGCGCCCAGCACGGCGATGCCGAACGACGACCCGAGCTCCGTCAGCGTGCCCGACAGCCCGGACGCGATGCCGGCGCGTTCCGGCGGGATCGACCCCATCAGGGCGTTGACCGCGACCGGTTGGGACACACCGACTCCGACGCCGATGAGGACCAGTCCGGCCAGCGTCGGCGGGTAGGTCGTGCCGACCGACAGCAGCGCCACGCCGCCCGCGACGACCGTCATGCCGAGCAGCATCGCCCGGCCGGCGCCCAGCCGGATCACCAGCTGTCCCAGCGTGTTGCTGGTGACGAGCAGCGCGATCGCCATCGGCGCCACCCGGACACCGGCCTCCAGCGGGCTGTAGCCGAGCACGCCCTGGAGGTGTTGCGTCAGCAGGAAGAGCGAGCCCGCCATGCCGAACGCCGCCAGCACACCGGACGCCACCGCGCCGGTGAAGCGGCGGTCGGCGAAGAACCCGAGGTCGAGCATCGGGTCGGTGGTGTGCCGTTCCCACAACGCGAATCCCGTCATGGCCACCAGCCCGACGGCCACGGGCACGCCGAACTCCGGCGAGCCGAACCCGTGCTCCGGCACCGAGATCACCGCGTACACCAGCGCGACCATGCCGATGATCGACAGGATCGAGCCGATCACGTCCGGCTTGCGGACGGTCGGGTCCCTGGACTCCGGCACCAGGAACGCGACGGCCGCGATCGCGAGCACCGCCACCGGCACGTTGACCAGGAACACCGAGCCCCACCAGAAGTGCTTGATCAGCGCGCCGCCGATCACCGGTCCCGCCGCGAACCCGAGGCTCGTGACGGCGGCCCAGACACCGATCGCCTTGGGACGTTCCTTGTCGTCGAACAACTGCATGAGCACGGCCAGCGTGCCCGGCATCAGCACGGCGGCGCCGATGCCCATGAAGCCGCGGGCCGCGATCAACGCCTCGGACGACCCCGCGTAGGCCGCCACCGCACTGCCGGCGCCGAACAGCAGCAACCCGGCCAGCAGCGCCTTCTTGCGGCCGAACCGGTCGCTCAGTGAACCGGTCGTGAGCAGCAGGCCCGCCAGCGCGAGCGAGTAGGCGTTGATCATCCACTGGATGTCCGCGGTGCCGGCCTGCAGACCGGTGGAGATCGACGGGATCGCCACGTTCAGCACGGTGTTGTCCAGCACCACGACCATCACGGACAGGCACAGCACGCCGAGCACGGCCCAGCGCTGCGGGTGCGGGCGCACCCCGACCTCCTCGGTCGTCGAAGTCATCTCGTCCCCCTTACGGTGTACGAGCAACTTACAGCGTACGAGAGCCTCGGGCGCAAGAGGATTTTCGGGCGGGGCATGCCGAGAAAGGCTGAAGAGCTCAGAAGGTGCTGAGGAAAATAAAGGGCGGCCGCGCTCAACCAGCCTGGGGGTCACTGGGAGCGGGGCCGCCGTCACCAAATATAGCGGGCGCAGGCGCGGCGCGCCCAGCACCCCCGCCCAAACGCGACGGAAAAGTTTCCCCGACTGGACCACTGCCCGTGTCGGGCCCGTCCAGCAAACGAGTGAATTCCCGGGCGCGCGGTGCGGCGAGCAGGGGCGACGGCCGATGAAGACGGAGTCGGGTGTCCCTCGATAGGAGATTCCATGGCTGAACCACAGGGATGGATCCACTGCCACGACCCGTTCGGTCGCGACAGGTCGATGACCGTTCTGGTCGAGAACGACCGGGTCCTGCTGGTCACCCCGCCGGGCGAGACGGCTGTGATGTCCGCCACCCAGACGCGTCGGCTGGGCTCTTTGCTCGACCAGGCGACGGCGAAGATGTGATGGACGAGATCCTGCGCGACGCGGTGCTGCAACGCTTGGCGCTGCTCGACGAAGCGGCCGAACGGGGCGGGGCGGAGGCGCTGGTCCCGCTGGCCCGCGCGGAGATCCACCGCCTCGCGGACGGCTGGCGCCTGCTGCTCACGGTGCACCAACCGGACGAAGACGGCCGGTGCAGGGCGTGTCCCGGCTGGTTGCGGCGCCGCCGGTGGCCGTGCCAGGTCTGGAACACGGCGCACCAGCACCTGATCGGCGAAGGGGTGCTGCACCGCGAACGGCGCAGGCCGTTGCGCAACCCGTTCACCCGGTCGGGCGTTGTCGACATCCCGGCGCAGGCGCCGCCCGAGGGGCCTGCGGAGATGACCACCGAGCTGCCGATCTTGGCCGGTGATCCGCGGGTGGTGCACCGCGCTCCCGTCGTGTCCCGTCCCAAGCACGCCTTGCCGGACTGACGAGTCAGGCAGGATGGGCCGCATGCATGACGGCAGCGGCCTCATCGCGGTCCAGAACCTGACCAAGCAGTTCGGTCCGGTGACCGCGGTGCAGAACCTGAGCTTCACCGTGTCACCCGGCAGCGTGACGGGCTTCCTCGGCCCGAACGGCGCCGGGAAGACGACGACCCTGCGGATGCTGCTGGGTCTGGTGAAGCCCACGAGCGGCACGGCGACGATCAACGGACGACCGTTTCACCAGCTCGGCCAGCCCGGCCGGGTGGTGGGCGCGGTGCTGGAGGCACAGGGGTTCCACCCGAACAGGACGGCGCGCAACCACCTCCGCGTCTACGCGGCCGCCATCGGCGTCCCGGACGCGCAGGCCGACCAGGTGCTGGGCCTGGTCGGCCTGGGCAGCGCCGCCGATCGCGCGGCCGGCGGGTTCTCGCTGGGCATGAAGCAGCGGCTGGCGGTGGCCACCGCGCTGCTCGGCGACCCGCAGGTGCTGGTCCTCGACGAGCCGGCGAACGGCCTCGACCCCGAGGGCATCGCCTGGCTGCGCAACTTCCTCCAGTCGTTCGCGCGGATGGGCCGCACCGTGCTGATTTCCAGCCACCTGCTGGCCGAGGTCGAGCAGACCGTCGACCAGGTCGTGATCGTCTCGCGCGGGCAGACCATGTACTACGGGCCGCTGGAGCACCTGCGCCGGCAGCAGCAGCGCCGCGTGTTCGTGCAGCCGTCGGACGTCGGCGCGCTCGCGACCGCGTTGCAGGCGGAGGGTGTGCAGGCGCTCGAACAGCTCCCCGACGGGCGGCTCGCCGTGTCCGGTGTGGACACCCGGCACGTCGCGGACGTCGCGTTGCGCGCGGGCGTGTCGATCTACGGGATCCAGGAGGAGCAGGCCGACCTGGAACAGATCTTCTTCCGGCTCACCAGCGGTCAGTACGCCGGCCAGGCCCCGGTCTCTCCGTACCAGCAGCAGGGTGGGTGGGCCTGATGGGCAGCCTCGTGCAAGCCGAGCTCCGCAAGACCACGACGACGTCGCTGTGGTGGGCGCTCCTGATCCCGACCGTGCTGATCGCGCTGGGCGGCGGTCTGCTGTCCGGCCTGTTCGGCCAGTCGTTCGTCGAGGTCTTCTCGAGCTCCGAGGCCGAGCAGCTCTCCGACGCCCTCGGCGTGACCCCGGACCAGTGGAAGTTCGCCCTGCTCGGCATCGGGCGGACGATCAACCTCGCCACGCTGTTCCCGTTGGTCTTCGGCGCGCTGGCCATCGCCAACGAGGTCGGCACCCGCACCATCACGACGACGTTCCTGACGGCGCCGTCGCGCGTGCACGCCATGTCAGCCAAGCTGCTGGTCTACGCGCTGTGGGGCGCGATCTACGGGCTGGCGATCATCGGGTCCACCGCTCTCGGCGTCGTCGTCACCAGCAAGACCGGCCAGATGCCCGACGCGGGCGGCTGGGCCATGCTGGCCCTGGTCTGCGTGCTGGCGTCGATCCTCATGACGATGTTCGGCGTCGGCGTCGGCGCGCTGGTGTCCAACTCCGCCGGCGTCGTCGTCCTGCTGATCATGTACTTCCTGGTGGTCGAGAACGTGCTCCAGTTCGGGCTGCGGCTCTCGGGCACGCCGGAGACGGTCATCGGGTTCCTGCCGAACGGGTCGGTGGACGGGCTCACCGGCACGGTCGCGGTCGACCTGTTCCTGGCCAAGGCCGGGGTCGTGCCGGAGGAGGGCGTCTACTGGCTGCGGGTCATCGCGGGCGCCGGCGGTGCGCAGGCGTGGTGGCTGTCGGGCCTGATCTTCCTCGCGTGGGTGGTCGCCGCGTTCGGTGGCGGCTGGGCCAGGATGACGAGCAAGGACATCACCTGACCTGCGGTTCCTGACGTCACACTTTTATGTCGGACCCCAGACGTACTGTGGGTTCCGTGACGAAGGGCTGGATCCGCCGACTGACCGCAGCGTGCTGGCAGCACCCCCGACTGGTGGTGCTGTCGGTGGTCGCCGCGGTCGTCGGCGTGGGTCTCCAAGCGGCGGGGCCGTTGCTGCTCAAGACCGCGATCGACGACTCGACGGTGGGCCGCACGGACCGCCTGTGGCCGCTGATGGTGGCGTTGGTCGTGCTCGAGGTGCTCACGTTCGGGTCGGCGTTCCTGCGCCGATATCTGGGCGGGCGGCTCGCGCTGGGCGTGCAGCACGACCTGCGGCTCGGCGTGTTCTCGGCCGTGCAGCGGCTCGACGGGGCCAAGCAGGACGAGCTGCGCACCGGGCAGATCGTGTCGCGGTCGATCACCGACCTGCAGCTGGTGCAGTCGTTGCTGATGATGGCGCCGCTGGCGGTCGGCACGATCGTGTTCGCGGTGGCCGCGCTGGCCGCGATGATCTACCTGTCGGTGCCGCTGACGATCATAGCGGTGGTCGTGCTGCCGCTGGTGGCGTGGCTGGCGGGCCGCACCCGGCTCACGTTGTTCCCCGCCACGTGGTCCGCGCAGCAGCGGGCGGCCGACCTGGCGCAGCACGTCGAGGAGACCGTCACCGGCGTCCGCGTGGTGAAGGGTTTCGGCCAGGAGGCGCGCGAGGTCGCGCGGCTGGAGAAGCACGCCAAGTCGCTGTTCGCGGAACGGATGCGCGCGGCAAAGCTGTCGTCGACGCCCCTCGCGACCGTGACGGCGCTGCCGTTGATCGGCCAGGTCGCGGTGCTCGGGCTGGGCGGCTGGCTGGCGTTGCACGGCCAGGTCACGCTGGGCACGTTCCTGGCGTTCACGACGTACGTGGCGAACCTCGTGGGGCCGACGCGGTTGCTGTCGAGCCTGATGGTGTCGGCGCAGCTGGCCCGTGCCGGCGTGGAGCGGGTGTACGAGCTGATCGACTCGCAGCCGGACGTGACGGACGGCCCCGGTAAGGTGCCGTCCGGACCGCTCGGGGTCTCGTTCTCCGGCGTGACGTTCGGCTACGCCCGCAGCGAGCCGGTGCTGCGCGACTTCTCGATCTCCGTGGAGCCGGGCGAGACGCTGGCGCTGGTCGGCACGGCGGGGTCGGGCAAGTCGACGGTGTCGTTGCTGCTGCCGCGGTTCTACGACGTGCACTCGGGTTCCGTGCGGGTCGGCGGGGCGGACGTGCGCACGTTGCGGCTGGAGTCGTTGCGCGGCGCGGTGGGCGTGGTGTTCGAGGAGGCGTTCCTCTTCTCCGACAGCGTGTTCGCGAACATCGCCTACGGCAGCCCCGACGCCTCCCGCGAGGAGGTCGAACGCGCCGCCAAGGCAGCCGAGGCCCACGACTTCATCCAGGCCCTGCCGCTCGGCTACGACACGGTGGTCGGCGAACGCGGCCTCACGCTGTCCGGCGGGCAGCGCCAGCGCGTCGCCCTGGCCCGCGCCCTGCTGTCCGACCCGCGCATCCTGGTGCTGGACGACGCGACGTCGGCGGTCGACAACGCGACGGAGGCGGCGATCCACGCGACGCTGGCCTCGGTGACGGCGAACCGCACGACGCTGCTGGTGGCCCACCGCCGGTCGACCCTCTCGCTGGCCGACCGGATCGCGGTCCTCGACGCGGGCCGCGTGGTCGACATCGGCACGCACGAGGAGCTCACCTCCCGCTGCGCCCTCTACCGCGACCTGCTGGCGGGCCCCGGCGAGGCGATCGAGTCGACGCCGCCCGCCCGCACCGGCGAGCTGTGGCCCGCGCTGTCGCAGGACGACCTGGACCAGCGCCTGATCGACGAGGCCAAGACCTCCACGCCCGCTTCCTCCGCCTCGGCCGGTCGCCGCGGCGCAGGAGGCGGCGGTGGCGGAGGCATGGGCGGTGGCATGGCCGCACTGGCCGGCGGCCCGCCCACGGCCGAACTGCTGGCCCAGGTCCGCGCACTCCCGCCGGCGACCGAGTCCCCGGTCCTGCACGGCGAGGACCCGCGCGCCCCCGATCCGGGCTTCCGCCTGGCACGCCTGCTGCGCCCGGTCCGCTGGGCCCTGGCCGGCGTGGCCGCCCTGGTCGTGCTCGACGCCCTGGTGGGCATGGGCCTGCCGGCCCTGGTGCGCCTGGGCGTGGACGGCGGCGTCACGACGGGCACCCAGTCGTCGCTGTGGCTGGCCGTGGGCCTCGGCATCGGCCTGGTCGCGATCGGCTGGCTCACGACGGCGGGCAGCACCGTCTACGCCGCACGCCTGGGCGAGCGCCTGCTCTACCTGCTCCGCGTCCGCAGCTACGCCCACCTGCAACGCCTCGGCCTCGAGTACTACGAGCGCGAGATGGCCGGCCGCATCATGACGAGGATGACGACGGACGTCGACGCCCTGTCGACGTTCCTCCAGACCGGCCTGGTCACCGCCGTCATCAGCCTGGTCACGGTCGTGGGCATCACCGCGGCCCTGGTCTTCACCGACGCCTCGCTGGCCCTGATCGCCCTGTCGGTGGTCCCGGTCCTGGTGCTCGCCACGGTGGTTTTCCAGCGCCTCTCCTCCACCGCCTACGCGGAGGCCAGGGAACGCGTGAGCGCGGTGAACGCCGACCTCCAGGAGAACGTCTCGGGCCTGCGCGTCTCCCAGGCCTACACGAGGGAACGCCGCTCAGCGGAGGCCTTCGCCGCCCGCAGCGACGCCTACCGCCGCTCCCGCCTGAGGGCCCAGCGCTACATCGCCACGTACTTCCCGTTCGTGGCAATGCTTTCGGGCGTGGCCCAAGCCGTCGTCCTGGCAGTCGGCGCCCACCGCGTGGCGACGGGCACCCTCACCCCCGGCATCCTGCTGGCGTTCCTGCTGTACCTGGGCCTGTTCTTCAGCCCGATCCAGCAACTCTCCGGCGTCTTCGACGGCTACCAGCAGGCAAGGGTGGGCCTGCGCCGCATCGGCGACCTCCTCCGCACCCCCAGCACGGTGGAACCGCCGAAGTCCCCGGTCCCGGTCCCACCCCGCCTGCGGGGCGAGGTGGACCTCCGCAACGTCTCCTTCACCTACACAGGAGCCGACCAACCGGCCCTGGCCGACGTCACCCTGCACGTCAGCCCAGGCGAAACCGTCGCCCTGGTGGGCGAAACAGGCGCAGGCAAGTCCACTTTGGTCAAACTGATCGCCCGCTTCTACGACGCCACCACAGGCACAGTGGCAGTGGACGACGTCGACATCCGCTCCTACGACCTCTCCGCCTACCGCCAACGCCTGGGCGTGGTCCCCCAAGAAGCCCACCTCTTCGGCGGCGACATAGCCGACAACGTCGCCTACGGCCGCCCAGAAGCCACAGAAGAAGAAATCCAGCGGGCAGTAGAAGCCGTAGGCGCCCTCCCCATGGTCGCCACCCTCCACAACGGTTTCCGCCAACCGGTGGGCGAACGCGGCAACCAACTCTCAGCAGGCCAACGCCAACTGGTGGCCCTGGCCAGAGCAGAACTGGTGAACCCGGACATCCTGCTCCTGGACGAAGCCACAGCAGCCCTGGACCCAGCCACCGAATCAGCCGTCCTGGCAGCCAGCGACCACTTAGCGGGCGCCCGAACCACCTTCGTGGTAGCCCACCGCCTGGCCACAGCCGCACGCGCCGACCGGATCATCGTCCTGGCCAACGGCCACATAGTCGAACAGGGCACCCACACCGACCTCTTGGCAGCCAACGGCACCTACGCCCGCCTGTGGCGCCACGGCACCACAGAGGCCGCCTAGCAGCAGCCCAGGGACCACGCGAAGCCGAAGGCGAGCCGTGTAAACCCCCGCACTTCCAAGCGACGCCGAAGGCGAGCAGTCACCCCTGACGCCGATTAGAGCCGGTGAACCCACCCGT
>NZ_DASVFL010000332.1:0-55923 GCF_036380075.1 Lentzea sp.
CGAGCTGCCGGCTCAACTCGACCATTCCGGTGATGAGTGGTCGACCGTATTGCCTGCTGCCGAGGTGGACAAGCGCTGACCTGCGCGGGAAATGCTTGCGGTGTCACCGACCTGCGGTTCGGCCGTCCGGCCTCCTCGGGACCGGGCGCCCCCGCACGCCGCTCCTGACATCGGCGGCGAGGAGATAAGTGCAGCTCAGATGCAACACCGCACTTCATCAAGCGTGGGTCCGACCTTGCTCGGTCTGATCAACCGCGGAGCACGCCGTCCCGGGACGGGCCTCCTGGCGCCGTCCGGCGCCCTCCTTCACCCCAAAGAAAGATGCGAGCGGCGGCATTCCCTGATCTCTCCTGCTCACGGCGGCGGAAATTCTTAAACATCCCAAACCAAGTATCACTCGAAAGTGTGATTCGGGCTGTTTCGGCGACACCATCGCGTGGTCCGCGATTTGGTTTGTCTTGACCATTTGGATACGGTCCCCTCGGACTTGCGAACGGCGGTGAAACGCCGACGTGAATCCGTTCTCTCGACAGATTTCGAACAAGGAGATTTTTGTGCTGAAGAAGGCAGGGGCGGCCGTCGCTATCGCGGGCGCTTTCCTCGGTATTGGTACCTCCGCTCTGGCCGATGCCCCTGAGCTCGACCTCACGGACCAGGTCGGCGTCGCCGACCTCAACGACTCCGAGGTCGCCAGCGACCTGAACGCCTGCTTCATCGACGTCAACGTCATCGCGGTGCCGGTGCTGTCCGACAACGACAGCGGCCTCTGCGCCAACCCCGACGACAAGTGACGCGGAACGGCGCCCGCTCCGGCGGCGCGCCGTTCTCCCGGTGGGGAACGGGGCTCTGGCAGGGGTGCCGGCTCCGTTTTCCGCCTCGTCGCACGTTCAGATCGAACGACTGGTTCGTGAGGAGAAAGAAATCATGCTGAAGAAGGCATTCGCCGCGGCTGCCGTCGGCGCCGGTTTCCTGATGTTGGGCACGCCCGCGTTCGCGACCCAGGGCGGCGCGATGGACGACATGATGGACCTCGCGTCGAAGTACGACCACGACCACCAGGTCGGCCTGGTGAACATGGAAGACTCCGAGCTGCTCAGCGACATCAACGTCTGCCACGTCGACGTGAACGTCATCGCGGTGCCGCTCCTCTCCAACAACGACGGTGGTCCGTGCACCAACCCGGACCTCGAGGTCGAGGACGTCTACGAGGGCGACTCGGACCGCTGACCGCGGCACGCATCGGTGAGGCCGTCGCCGCCCTGGTCCCTACCGGTTGATCGCTTCGGGGGCCGGTACGCCCGAAGCAGCTGACGATCCCGCCGGTGTGCGGGGGCCCCACCGCGTTCGACCCGGAGACGCCCGGCTGGACCACCCAGCCGGGCGTTTCGCTGCGTTCTGGAGTTGTTCTTGCGCCACAAGGGTTTCCGAGGCGGCGAACCTGTCACCTGATCCGGGGGTTTAGGCGTGTCACTGCAGGATCTGTGATCTGGGCTGATCACCATTGTGGGCATGACCAGAACGCCTATCTTCGACGAGCTCTACGCCAAGTACGTCATGGGCTCGCCGGTGGGAGAGCCCGTGACGCCGAAGGTGACCGCGCCGCTGGAGCCGTGGCAGGAGCAGGCCGCCGTCCCGTACACGGGCCGGCACCAGACGCCGGAGTGGCCGACCGGCGAATGACGGCTCCTACTCGAAGAACTTGAGGCCGAACCCGGTGTCGGACGGCGCGCCGGGGGAGTTGGCCCGGCTGTAGGTGGTGGAGCCCCACCACACGAACGTCCCCGAGTACCAGTGCCGGTTGCTCCACGAGTACGGGGTGCCCTTGGCCACGGCGTGGTACAGGAAGGGGAACTTCGGCCCGGCCGGCGGGCTGGTCGCGATGTCGCCGTTGAGCAGCACGAACGTGTTGTGGCCCGGGCCGCTGACGTTCAGCGTGGGGTGCCAGCCGGACATCATCGTGGCGGCGTTCGACCCGAACAGGCACCCGTTGGACTTGTACCAGTCCCACACGTAGGTCGGGTCCCCGCCCGCGCGCAGCCTCAGGTCGGCGAGGCAGTACTGGTCGCTCCAGCTGCCGTTCGCGGAGTAGACGACGTGCAGCTGCCCGTTCGGGTCCTTGATCGCCTCCGGCGACTCGTTGATGTACGGGTTGCCGACGACGCGCTCCCAGCTCTCCCGCGGCTGGGAGATGACGTACCGCGAGCCGGTCGGCGTGGTCGGGCTGCTCATCCGCGCGATGTAGAGGTTCTGCTCGACGTTGGTGTCACCGGCCCACCCCGACCACACGAACCAGCGCTGCCCGTTGAAGGTGAAGAGCGTGCCGTCGATGGCCCACTTGTCGCCGGGGAGCGCGAGCTTGGTCTCGGCGCCGTAGCCGCTGCCGGCCTGCGCCGAGCTGATCACGTACATCCGGTGCGCCGCACCTCGCCCGGCGCTGAAGTAGACGTAGAACCGGCCGCCGTCGGTGACGATCTCCGGCGCCCACACCTCGCCGAGACCGCGGGTGTCGGTCCAGACGCGCTGGGCGGTCGCGGTGGCCAGGCCGTCGGGCGACGAGGCCTGGCGCACGACGATGCCGGTGTCGACCGACTGCACGCCGACGTAGGTCGAGCCGATCCGGAGCACGCTCGGGTCCGCGGCTCTGAGACCCGTGGGGCCGGCGCCCGAGGACGGTGCGCCGAGGACGGTCGTGGTGGTGAGCAGGACGAGAACGACGGCACAGCGGAAGAACCGCGAGAACATCATGGCGACATCCCTCGGTGATCGGCGCCCTGGCAGGGGGTGGGCGTTCCCCGAAGGATCGCCTGAGTCCGGGCGGCGGGGTAAGCGGCGCGCCGCACTTGCTCGATCCAGCAGGCCCGAGATTGGTCTGAACCGGTGAGCGGAGCCCCCGCGCGGAGCCGCGGGTCAAGTCCGAAGTTGGCCGATATGTGCCACTCCGCCAATCTTGACCGCGTGGGGGCCGTCCATTTGACTTGAGTTCTCGCAAGACGGAACTTCCCTCCGGCACAACGGTTGCCGGGCCCCCGGAGGACTCAATGGTGAGCTCGCCCGCGCTTCGTCGCGCGCTCGTCCTGCCCTGGACGGGAGAGGCCGCATGACGGCCGCGGCCCTGCTGTCGGTCGAGGGCGTGGTGAAGCGCTTCCCCGGCGTGACGGCACTGGGAGGCGTGGACTTCGACGTCCGCGCGGGGGAGGTGCACTGCCTGCTCGGGCAGAACGGCGCGGGCAAGTCGACGCTGATCAAGGTGCTGTCCGGCGCGCACCGGCCCGACGAGGGCGAGATCCGCTGGCGGGGCGAGGTCGTGTCGTTCGGCAACCCGACCGCCGCGATGCGCAGCGGGGTGGCCGCGATCTACCAGGAGCTCGACCTCGTGGCGGGCCTGTCGGTGGCCGACAACGTGTTCCTCGGCCACGAACTGTCCACCGCGGGCTTCAGCAGGCGGTCGGAGGCGCGCCGCAGGACCAGGGCGCTGCTCGACCGGCTGGGGCACCCCGACATCTCGCCCGACCGCGACGTCGGCCGGTTGTCCGTGGCGCACCAGCAGATCGTCAGCATGGCGCGGGCGCTGTCGCTCGACGGGCAGCTGCTGATCATGGACGAGCCGTCGGCCGTGCTGGACCCGGACGAGGTGCGCGTCCTGTTCGGGATCATCAGGGAGCTCACCGCCCAGGGGGTGGCGGTGATCTACATCTCGCACCGGCTGGCGGAGATCAGGGAGATCGGCGACCGCGTGACCGTCCTCAAGGACGGCCGCACCGTCGCGACCGGCCTGCCGGCCCGCGAGGTGAAGACCTCGGACCTGATCGCGCTGATGACCGGCCGGGTGCTGGAGAACGTGTTCCCGCACCGCACCCCGGTCGCCCCGGACGCGCCCGAGGTCCTGAAGGTGCGCGGCCTGACCGACGGCGCGCGCTTCGATGAGGTGGACTTCACCGTCCACGCCGGTGAGGTCGTCGGTTTCGCCGGGCTCGTCGGGTCGGGGCGGTCGGAGATCCTGGAAACCGTCTACGGCGCGCGCAAAGCGGCCTCCGGGACCGTCGAGGTGGACGGCAGGAAGCTGCGGCGCGGCAGCGTCGGAGCGGCCGTGCGCGCCGGGATGGGACTGTGCCCGGAGGAGCGCAAGAGCCAGGGGCTGCTGCTCGACCAGGCCGTGTTCCGCAACATCACCGTCTCCTCGATGTCGTCGTTCGCGAAGTTCGGGTTCCTGGACGACCGGGCCGAACGCGCCCGCGCGGCCGAGCTCACCGAGTCGCTGGACGTCCGGCCCGCCGGGGTCGACCGGGTGGTGCGCGGCCTGTCCGGCGGCAACCAGCAGAAGGTCGTGCTCGCGCGGTGGCTGCTGCGGGAGTGCCGGGTGCTGCTGCTGGACGAACCGACCCGCGGCGTGGACGTGGGTGCGCGCAGCGAGATCTACGAGCTGATCCGCGCACTGGCGGACCGGGGTGTGGCCGTCGTCGTCGTGTCGAGCGACGTCGAGGAGGTCCTGGGCCTGGCCGACCGGGTCCTGGTGGTGCGCGAGGGCAGGGTCGTCCACGAGGGCCCCGCCGACGAGATCGACGAGTCCCGGGTCCTCGACCTGGTCATGGAAGGACACGCCGCATGAGCGAGGACACCGCCTTGTCCGCGCAGCAGAGCGCTCCCGTCGTGAAGAAGGAGTCGAGCCTGCAGGCCCTGCTCGCTTCTCCCGCCGGGCGCAACACCGGTCTCGTCGTCGCCCTCGTCCTGCTGTGCCTGGGCGGGGTGGTCACCGCGGGCGACCGGTTCGCCGACGTCGACAACCTGCTCACCATCCTGCGGCTCGCCGCGGTGATCGGTGTCGTGAGCGTCGGCATGACGTTCGTGATCACCGGCGGCGGGATCGACCTGTCGGTGGGCGCGATCGTCGCGCTGTCGTCGGTGTGGGCGACCACCCTCGCCACGCAGGGGATCGCCAACGACACGCACTGGATCGTCATCGTGTTCACCGCACTGCTGGTGGGTGGTGCGTGCGGCCTGGTCAACGGCGCGCTCATCGCCTACGGACGGGTCGTGGCGTTCATCGCGACCCTGGCGAGCCTCGCCGCCGCCCGCGGTCTCGCCGAGATCATCTCCAACCGCAAGACGCAGATCGTGAACGTCCCGGGCTTCACCGCGTTCTTCGACGCCTCGGTGCTGGGGGTACCGGTGCTCGTGGTGATCTTCGCGGTGGTCGCCGCCGGCGGCTGGGTGCTGCTCAACCGCACCACTTTCGGCCGCAGGACGTTCGCGGTCGGCGGCAACCCGGAGGCGGCGCGGCTGGCCGGCATCGACGTGCGGCGCCACACGGTGATGCTCTACACGCTGCTCGGCCTGTGCTGCGGGCTGGCGGCCGTGATGCTGATCGCCCGCACCACCACGGGAAGCGCGACGCACGGCGGCCTGTACGAGCTCGACGCCATCGCCGCGGTCGTCATCGGCGGCACGCTGCTCACCGGCGGCCGCGGCACGATCGCGGGCACCGTCTTCGGCGTCCTGATCTTCACCACGCTGTCGAACGTCTTCACCCTCAACAACCTCTCCATCTCCGCCCAGGCCGTCGCGAAGGGAGCGATCATCGTGGTCGCCGTCCTCCTGCAGCAGCGGCTCGCCCGACGCAGCGGCGCTTGACGCCGCGACTCCAGCCCGCCGCCACCCGAGGAGAACAGAAACCCATGCAACTCAAGAGAACCGCGCTCCTCTTCGCCGCCTCAGCGCTGGTGCTGACCGCCTGCACGGGCAACACGCCCGAGAGCCAGGGCGGCGGGAACCAGGGCGGCGGTGTGAAGGTCGCCAACGACGAGCCCGGCAAGAAGGTCGTCATCGGCTTCTCCGCCCCAGCCGCCGACCACGGCTGGATGGCCGCGATCACCGACGCCGCCAAGAAGGAGGCCGGCAAGTACTCCGACGTCGAGCTGCGCGTCGTCGAGGGCACCAACGACGTCAACCTCCAGATCAGCCAGGTGGAGACCTTCATCAACAACAAGGTCGACGCGATCGTGCTGCTGCCGTTCGACGGCGCGGCGCTCACCCCGGTGGCGCTCAAGGCCATGAAGGCCGGCATCACCGTGATCAACGTCGACCGCCAGTTCGACAGCCCGTTCGCCGCCCGGTCCACGGTGCTGGGCGACAACTACGGCATGGGCGTCTCCGCGGGCACGTACGTCTGCGAGCGGCTCAAGGACAAGCCGAACGCCGTCGTCGCCGAGATCGCGGGCATCGACTCGCTGCCGCTCACCCAGGACCGCAGCAAGGGCTTCGCGCAGGCGCTCGCCGGCTGCAACCTGAAGGTCGGCAACCGCGTCGCGGCCGAGTTCACCGTGGAGAGCGGCGAGCGCGCGGCGGCCAACCTGCTGCAGGCCGCGCCCAAGATCGACGCCATCTGGAACCACGACGACGACCAGGGCGTCGGTGTCGCCGCGGCCGTCAAGAACTCCGGCCGCAGCGAGTTCTTCATGGTCGGCGGCGCGGGTTCGGCCAACGTGATGCGGGAGATCAAGGCGGACAACGGCCCGCACAAGGCCACCGTCATCTACCCGTCCACCCAGGGCGCCGACGGCATCCGGCTCGCGCGGCTCGCGGTGCAGAACAAGAGCCTCGGAGACCTGGTCGAGGTGGAGGTCCCGCGGCAGGTCCAGCTCTACGCGCCGGTCGTGACGAAGGACAACGTCGACCGCTACCTGCCGACCGCCTTCGAGTCCTGAGATCCCGAGAGGACCGCATTGTGACGACTTCTGGCACCACCTCTGGGACGACGCCGCTGGGCGTCGCGATGGTCGGCCACGCGTTCATGGGAGCCGCTCATTCCCAGGCGTGGCGGGTCGCGCCGCGCTTCTTCGACCTGCCGCTGCGACCGGTGATGTCCGTGCTGGCCGGCCGCGACGCGGACCGGACGAGGGCGGCCGCCGAACGCCTGGGCTGGGCGGAGGCCGTGACCGACTGGAAGTCCGTGCTGGACCGCGACGACGTGCACGTGGTGGACATCTGCACGCCGGGTGACACGCACGCGGAGATCGCGATCGCCGCTCTCGAGGCGGGCAAGCACGTGCTGTGCGAGAAGCCGATGGCCAACACCGTCGACGAGGCGGTCGCGATGGCGGAGGCCGCCGCACGGGCGGCCGGGCGCGGTGTGCGGGCGATGGTCGGGTTCACCTACCGCCGGGTGCCCGCCCTCGGTCTCGCCCGCGACCTGGTGGCGCAGGGCAGGCTCGGCCGGATCCACCACGTCCGCGCCCAGTACCTGCAGGACTGGATCGTCGACCCGGCCGCGCCGCTGTCGTGGCGGCTGGACAAGGACAAGGCGGGGTCCGGGGCACTGGGTGACATCGGCGCGCACATCGTCGACGCCACCCAGTTCATCCTCGGCGACACCGTCGCCGAGGTCACCGGGACGCTCCAGACGTTCGTGCCGGAGCGTCCGCTCGCGACCAGCCACTCCGGACTGTCCGGCACCGCCTCCGACGAGAGGGGACCGGTCACGGTCGACGACGCCGCGCTGTTCCTGGCGCGGTTCGCCGGCGGCGCGCTCGGCTCGTTCGAGGCCACCCGGTTCGCCAACGGCCGCAAGAACGCGCTGCGGATCGAGGTCAACGGGTCGGCGGGCAGCCTGGCGTTCGACTTCGAGGACATGAACGTGCTGCAGTTCTTCGACGGCACCGAGGACTCGTCCATCGCCGGGTTCCGCCGGATCATCGTCACCGAGCCGGAGCACCCGTACGTGGCGGCTTGGTGGCCGGCCGGGCACGGTCTGGGCTACGAGCACGGCTTCACGCACCAGGCCGTCGACTTCGTGCGCGCGATCGCCGCGGGCACCGACCCGGCGCCGACGTTCGCGGACGGTCTGCAGGTGCAGCGCGTCCTGGCCGCCGTCGAGGCGAGCTCGGCGTCCCGCACGTGGCAGCAGGTCTGAGCAGGGTTTCGAGGAGGAGACCGGAGATGGCACGTCCGATCACGTTGTTCACCGGGCAGTGGGCCGACCTGCCGTTCGAGGAGGTCTGCCGGCTCGCCTCCGGCTGGGGCTACGACGGCCTGGAGATCGCCTGCTGGGGCGACCACCTCGACCCGTGGCGCGCGGCGGAGGACGACGACTACGTCGCCGACCGGCTCGCGATCCTCGCCAAGCACGACCTGAAGGTGTGGACGATCTCCAACCACCTCACCGGTCAGGCCGTGTGCGACGACCCGATCGACGAGCGGCACCAGGGCATCCTGTCCGCCCGCAACTGGGGCGACGGCGACCCCGAGGGCGTGCGGCAGCGGGCGGCGGAGGAGATGAAGGCGACCGCGCGGGCCGCCGCCAGGCTCGGCGTGAAGACCGTCGTCGGGTTCACCGGCTCGTCGATCTGGAAGACCGTCGCGATGTTCCCGCCGGTCCCCGCGTCCATGATCGACGCCGGGTACCAGGACTTCGCCGACCGCTGGAACCCCATCCTGGACGTGTTCGACGAGGTCGGCGTCCGGTTCGCGCACGAGGTCCACCCGTCGGAGATCGCCTACGACTACTGGACCACCGTGCGCGCGTTGGAGGCCATCGGGCACCGGCCCGCGTTCGGCCTCAACTGGGACCCGTCGCACTTCGTCTGGCAGGACCTCGACCCGGTCGGGTTCCTGTGGGACTTCCGCGACCGGATCTACCACGTCGACTGCAAGGACGCCCGGCGCCAGGTCGGCAACGGCCGCAACGGCCGGATGGGCTCGCACCTCGCCTGGGCCGACCCCCGGCGCGGCTGGGACTTCGTCTCCACCGGACGCGGTGACGTGCCGTGGGAGCAGTCGTTCCGGATGCTCAACACCATCGGCTACGACGGTCCGATCAGCGTCGAGTGGGAGGACGCGGGCATCGACCGGCTCGTCGGCGCGCCCGAGGCGCTGGAGTTCATCCGCCGCAACGCCTTCGACGCGCCGTCGGCCGCGTTCGACGCCGCGTTCAGCTCGGGCGGCTGACGGGCACGTCCGTCCTCCCGAACCGATGTGACAATTGATCGATGGAGAGCACCTTGGGTGTCGAGGCGGGATCGCCGGCCGCAGTGCTGCGCATGCTGATGGACGGCGGCCCGCACACCCGAGCGGAGATCGTGACGGCGACGGGCCTCGCCCGGTCCACCGTGCGGGCGCGGCTGGACCTGCTGGTGGCCGCGGGCCTGGTCACCGGCAGCGGCACGGGGGAGTCCACCGGCGGCCGGCCGGCGGGCCGGTTCGGGTTCAACCCCGTGGCGCAGCTGGTGCTGGCCGCCGAGGTGGGGGCCACGCACGCCACGGTCGCCGTCTCCGACCTGGGGTGCCGGCTGCTCGCCGTCGACCAGGTGGAGCTCGACGTCGCGGACGGACCGGCGGCGATCCTGCCGCTGCTGGCCGCGACCTGGCGCGCACTGCTCAGGACCGTGGACGGCGCGGAGATCGCCGGCGTGGGCATCGGCCTGCCGGGCCCGGTCGAGCACTCCACCGGCCGCCCGAACAACCCGCCGATCATGCCGGGCTGGGACGGTTACGACGTGCCCGCGGCGATCGCGGCGGAGTTCGGCGTGCCCGTGCTCGTCGACAACGAGGTCAACCTGATGGCGCTGGGCGAGCACACCGCCTCGCACCCGGACGTGCGGCACATGATCGTGGTGAAGGCGGCCACCGGCATCGGCGCGGGCCTGGTCAGCAACGGCGTGCTGCACCGCGGCGCGGCGGGCGCGGCCGGCGACCTCGGGCACATCAGGGTGCCCGACGGCGGCGACGTGCTCTGCCGCTGCGGCAACACCGGGTGCCTGGAGGCGGTCGCCGCCGGTCCCGCGCTGGCGGCGAGGCTGCGCGAGCTCGGGCACCCCGCGCACTCGACCGCCGACGTCGTGAACCTGGTCCGCGCGGGCAACCTGGAGGCCGGCCGCGTCGTGCGGCAGGCGGGCAGGGACATCGGCGAGGTGCTCGCGGGCTGCGTGAGCATGTTCAACCCGTCGCTCGTGGTCATCGGCGGCCTGCTGGCGGACGCGGGGGAGATGCTGCTCGCGGGCGTGCGCGAGTCGATCTACCGCCGGTCGCTGCCGCTGGCCACCGAGAACCTGCGGATCGTCGCGTCGGGAGCCGGCGTGACGGCCGGCGCGCTGGGCGCGGCGGCCATGGTGGTGCGGCACGTGCTGTCGCCGGAGGTGCTGGACGCGCGGCTGGGCGAGGTCGCCGCCGGGGTGTCCGCGGCCGAGCCGCAGCTGTCGTCGCACGCCACCTAGACCCGTCCTGATCTCCCGAAGGGCCTCCGTGCACCCGCGCGGAGGCCCTTTCGCATGCCCCGAGCGGCCACTTGCTGGGGGAGTAATGGCGATGTCACTCCCGAAGTCGATTGCGATATGACATCGAGGTGAGGACTTTTGATTGACAGTCGCCAATAGTCGCGCCTACGGTCACCACATGTCTGTGACCCGCGTAACAACGGGGACCGTGGTCGAAGTGCGGCACCCCAGAGGCGTTCACACCGTCGCCGTGCGCAACGAGCCCACGGCGGCCACGCAGCACCTGCTCCAGCTCATGCGCACCGGCGCGACCGACCGCGCGATCGCGCGCGAGCTCGACGTCAGCCTGCGCACGCTGAACCGGCGCATCGCGCGCCTGCAGTCGTTGCTGGGAGTGCAGTCGAGGTTCCAGCTCGGCGTGCTCGCCGCGGAGCTGGACTGGCTCGCCGACAGGGCCGTCGTCGCCACCGAGCAGTGCGCCTGACGACCCGCCCGTAGACCCCGCTACCCGGGGCGGTGCCCGTCGAGGAACCGCCGCACGACGGCCTCGGGATCGGCGGGCGCCTGGGTGGCCCGCTGGTCCACCCGCCGGGCGAAGGACCGCATCATCAACGGCCCCACCAGGGCGAAGAACGTGTGTCGCGGCGGCTCGGTGACGAGGGCGCCCCGCCGCTGGTGGTGCAGGATCACCTCGTCCACCTTCTCGAGCAGCGCCTCCGGTTCGGCGAGCACCGCCGCCACGTCCGGGCTGAACTTCGCCTCCCGCATCAGGGTCAGCACCACGCCGCCGCGCGTCTCGTAGAGCCGCGCGTAGTAGCTCACGATCGTCAGGAGGTCGGCGGCCACGTCGTCGCCCGGCGCGTCCAGGTCGAGCGCGAACCCGACGAAGTTGCTGCGCACCGCCTGCCGCAGCAGGTTCTCCTTCGAGGTGAACCTGCGGAACAGCGTCACCTCGTTGATCCCGGCGGCGTCGGCGATCGCGCGGGTGGTCGCCCGCTCGTACCCCTGGTCGGCGATCACCTTCAGGACCGCGTCGTACACCGCCTGGTCGGTCACCCGGCTGGCCACTCACCCTCCTCGATCGGCCGCTGATGCAAGTGAGCACTTGCATCAGAGTGCACCGGATGGCTACCGTGATTGCAAGTGACCGCTTGCAAATCAGCCTATCGAAGGACAGGGCCCATGGCCGACACCGGCGTTCCCGCACGCTCCTCAGTTCTCGCTCCCGGCGTCGGAGAGGTCGCCGTCGGCCTCCTGGGGGCCGCGGTGGTCTCGATCGCGGTCAACTCGCTGATCGCCCTGGTCGCGGGCAAGCTCATCCCCGCCGACGCCGACCGCAAGGGCCTCGCCCTCGTCGAGTACGCGCCGGCCACCGTGATCGGCATCCTGCTCGGCACGCTCGGCTGGTACCTCGTGCGCCGCTTCGCCGGCGACCCGCGGCGGGTGCTGCGCGTCCTCGTCCCGGTCGTGGTCGTGCTCTCGTGGATCCCCGACCTGGGCATCCTCGCGGGCGGCGCGACCCTGGTGAACTCGATCGCGCTGATCCTGATGCACGCCGTCGTCGCCGGTGCCACCGTGCCCGTGCTGTCGCGGGTGCTGCCGCTCGGCGCGAGGTGACCGCTCCCCGGAGCTGATCCGGCCCCTCGCCCACCCGGCCGCGCGGCACGACGTCCGAACGGAAGAGGAACGATCCCGTCGTTCGCACACCTGTCGGTGTGCAAGTTTGTAGGCTGCTCCGTGCACCTGGGGGAACCCGTGGCGGTCGGCGCGCGTCGACCCGTACGGACAAGGCGCGCGGGACACGAGGACGATGACGGAAGAGACGTTCGGGCCGTACCGGATCGAGCAGCTGCTCGGTCGCGGTGGGATGGGCGAGGTGCACCGGGCCTACGACACGGCGCACGACCGGGTCGTGGCGCTCAAGAGGCTGTCGCCCGGCTACCACGACGACCAGGAGTTCCGCGCCCGCTTCCGCCGCGAGGCGCAGATCGTCGCACGGCTGCGCGAGCCGCACGTCATCCCGATCCACGCCTACGGCGAGATCGAGGACCGGCTCTACCTCGACATGCGCCTGGTGGAGGGCTCCGACCTGTCGGACCTCATCGACCAGGGCACCTTCGAGCCCGCGCGGGCCGTGCGGATCGTCGAGCAGGTGGCGAGCGCCCTGGACGCCGCGCACGCCGACGGACTCGTGCACCGCGACGTGAAGCCGTCGAACATCCTCGTGACCTCCGGCGACTTCGTGTACCTGGTGGACTTCGGCATCGCCCGCAGCTCGTCCCCGGCCGCGACGAGCCTGACCGCGTCCGGTTCGGTGGTCGGCACCCTCGACTACATGGCCCCGGAACGCTTCGAGAGCGGCCCGGTGGACGGCCGCGCCGACGTCTACGCCCTGGCCTGCGTGCTGTTCGCGTGCGTGGCGGGCCGCCGCCCGTTCACCGCGGAGGGCACCGCCGCCCAGATCTGGGCGCACATGCGTGAGGAACCGCCCAAGGCCTCGCCGCTGAACCCGGCGGTGCCGGCGGCGCTGGACCACGTCATCGCGAAGGGCATGGCCAAGGACCCGGGCGACCGCTACGCCACGGCGGGCGCGCTCGCCCAGGCCGCGGCGCAGGCGCTGACCGCCGCGACGCCACCGGGCGGCCCGGGACCGGGGATCGCGGCCGGCCTCCCGACGCCGCCGCAGCAGGGCCCCGGCACGCCGGCCGGCGGCCAGCAGGTTCTCGGCACCCCGGCCGGCGGCCAGCCGGGACTCGGCACCCCGGCGGGGCTCGCGACACCGCCGGGCGGTCAGCCGGGACTCGCCACGCCACCCGGCGGTCAGGCGGCGTCGGGCCGTCCGCCGCTGGCCAGCCCTCCCGGCGGCTTCCCCCGCCCCGCCACCTCGGGCCCCCAGCCGCAGTTCCCCCGCCCGACGACGCCCCAGCACGCGACGACACCGCCACCGTTCCAGCCCTTCACGACCGGCCCGCAGCCGGTCCACCCGCAGCCGTACCCGCCGGCGTCGCGGTCCGGCACGACGTCACCGGGCAAGCGCGCCGCCCTCGTCGGCGGCGTCCTCGCGGTGGTGGCCGCCATCGTCACGACGATCCTGGTCGCCACGAACGGCGACAAGATCCTCGGCTCCGGCACCTCCACCACCGACTCGACCAGCTCGACCACGACGAGCACCACGACGAGCTCGGCCGGCGGCAGCTCGGCGCCGCCCCCGACCACCACCACGACGAGGCCGCCGCAGAACGACGCCCTGACGGCCGCCCTGCCCGCCATCTACCGGACCTCGAACCTCTGCCTGCCCATGACGCCGGACCGGAACGCGATCGCCGCCGTCCGCTGCGGCACGGTCGCCGACACCGACCCGTTCGCCCCGCCGCCGGACGCCGGCGAGTTCCTGCTCTTCGCCGACAGGGCCCAGCAGGACTCCTACTTCCTGGAGCTGGTGAGGGGGCGCGGCATCCCGCGCAACGACGAGCGCGGCGGGTGCCGCCCCAAGGTCGACGCCATCCACTACTCGACCTACTACCGCACCGTCCAGGGCCCGCTCGACGGCGACTTCACGACGTGCTTCCTCGCGGACGGCACCGCCCAGGTCTGGTGGTCCGACTCCAAGACCCTCACCATCGGCGTGCTGAAGAAGCCGGGGGACGTCGAGGTGCTCGACAAGCTCGACCTGTGGTGGAACCACAACGTCCTGTCGAAGCTGCCGGACTGACACCTCAGCCGGTCGCCGGGCGCAGGACGAAGTCGTACGTGAGGGCGCGGTGGTCGTCGTGCCGGGTGGTCGTCTTCACCGCGGAGGCCGGGACGGCGCCCTCGACGGTGCTGTCCACCACCGGGTCGCCGTCGAAGTAGATCTGCGTGGTCAGCGGCAGGTACCCGTCGGCCATCACGATCGAATGGATGTGCAACGGCCGCTGACCGCGGAACTCCAGCGCGTCGACCAACCTGGCGAGCGGACCGCCGGTCGCCAGGCCGAAGGTCTCGACGCCGGGCACGACCGTGCGGAACTCGTAGCGGCCCTCGCCGTCGGCGATGACCCGCCCGCGGAGGTTGTCGACCGGGACTCCGGTGGAGTCGTTGGGGATGTGCAACGGCAGGAAGTCGCTCGCGTCCAGTCCTGAGTAGACGTTGTTCGCGTCGATCTGCCAGATCTCCAGTGCCGCGCCGGGCAACGCGTCGCCGTTGGTGGAGCGGACGGTGCCGGACACGACGAGGGGTTCACCGGGTTCGTCCGGGCGCATCGGCAGCACGGCGGGGGAGTGCAGGACGGGCGCGCCCGGCCGGTGCGCGGGGCCCTCCATCTCCCAGTGGCTCGCGCCGTCCTTCTCCGGGTGCGCGTAGGAAGCACCCGCGGTCGCCTTCAGAACCGTCTTGTAGAACAGGATGCTCGCGGCCGTCAGTTCGCCGGCGTCGGCGGTCTCCTGCACCCAGCCGATCGCCGCGAGCAGCTCGTCGAGGGTGACCTCGTGCCTGAGGATGACGTCGTCGACCGCCCGGCGGAGGTCGCCGAAGACGACCTGCACCCGGCTCGGGGACTCGTTCAAGTCCGGTCCTTTCGCGGGAAGGTCAGCGCCGGATGCCGGCGACGAGCCTCTCCCAGTTGCCGTGCGCGATGAGCTCGCGCTCGAAGTCGGTGACGGGCGCGGAGTCCAGGAAGGCGCGTGCGGATCCGCCGCGTTCGGTGTTGAACGGGTGGTCGGAGGCGTACATGATCCGTTCGGCGCCGACCACCTCCAGGCTCCACCGCAGGTACCGGTGGCTGGAGATGCCGCCGGGGGTGACGAAGACGTTGGTGCGGAAGTACTCCGCGACGGGCTGTCGCAACGAGGTGAGCTCGTCCAGGACGGCGACGCGGTCGAGGTAGAACAGCACGACCTCGCCCCAGTGGCCGAGAACCACCTGCAGCTCGGGGAACCGGTCGAACACGCCGGCCAGGATCATCCGCAGGACCGTCAGACCCGCGTCGTGGTGCCACCCGAACGCGCCGGTCGCGAGCATGCCGTCCACCGGCTCGCCGAACCCGCGGTAGCTCGCCTCGACGACCGCCGGGAACGGCGCCCGCGGGTGCAGGTAGACGGGCGCGCGCAGGTCCGCGGCGGCCTCGTAGACGTCCCAGAACTCCGGCGCGTCGAGGAAACGGCCACCGGAGTGCGCGTTCACGAGCGCCCCGGCGAACCCCAGCTCGGTGACGGCGCGCCGCAGCTCGTCCGCGGCGGCCGCCGGTGCGGGCGTGGCCAGCGCGGCAAAGCCTTGCAGCCGATCGGGATTGCGCCGGACCGCGTCCGCGACCGTGTCGTTCACGAGCGTCTGCAACGCGACCGCCTCCGCGGCGGGCAGGTTCTGCAGGCCCGGTGTCGTCAGCGACAGCACCGCGGTGTCGATCCCGGCGTCGTCCATGGCGGCGATCCGCCCGTCACCGAGGTCCAGCAGGTCCGCGGTGACGTTCGAGGTGAGCGCACGTTCCATCATCGGCTCGGCGAGCCGCGGGTCGTGCCGCCGCCACGCCCGCGCCACGTCGGCGGTGAGGAAGTGCTCCTCCAGCCCGTACAGCCTCATCGCCGGTCAGCTCCGGACGGTCTTCAGAGCGCGGGCCCACGACTCGAGCTGGTCGAACAGCACCTCGGCGGCGGCGTCGTGCCGGGCGGCGGGCTTGAACACCGAGAAGTTCTCGAAGTCGGTCAGCAACGAGAACGAGAGTTGCTGGCGGACGTGCGCGATCTGCAGTTCGCTGGAGATCGCCCGTAGGTGCTCGACCGCCCGCGCCCCGCCGAGCGAGCCGTAGGAGACGAACGCGGCGGCCTTGTTGTTCCATTCGCCGTACAGGTGGTCGATCGCGTTCTTCAGCACGCCGGACGTGGAGTGGTTGTACTCGGGCGTGACGAAGACGAAGCCGTCGAACCGCGCGATCGTCGCCGACCAGGCCTTCGTGTGCTCGCCGGAGTACCTGCCCGTGCTGGCCGGCAACGCCTCGTCGAGGTGCGGCAGCGGGTGGTCGAGCAGGTCGACCAGCTCGTAGCCGGCGTTCGCCCGTTCCTTCGCCCTGGTCAGCACCCAGTCCGCCACCGCGGCACCGTTGCGACCGGGACGGGTGCTGCCGAGGATGATCGCGAGCTTCAGCTCGTTCATGGTGCCGCCTCCGGAACCGGTTGACTTGAATCTTCAAGTGAGCGTAGCGACGCTGACTTGAAGATTCAAGTGAGGGGACCGGTCGGTAGACTGCCCGGCCATGCCCGCCAGACGGAAGTCCGAAGTGGACGAACAGCGGTGGCTGACCGGCGACGAGCTGGCGACGTGGCGCGGCTTCATGAAGCTCGTGCAGCGCCTGCCCGCCGCCCTGGAGTCGCAGCTGCAGCAGGACTCGAACCTCAGCTTCGTCGAGTACCACGTGCTGGCTCACCTGTCCGAGCAGCCGGAGCGGCGCATGCGGCTCAGCGAGCTCGCCCTGCTGGCGAACACGGAGCTGTCCCGCCTGTCCCACCTGGTCGGCCGGCTGGAGAAGCGCGGCTTCGCCTACCGCGAGCCGGACCCGGACAACGGCCGCTACACCCGCGCGGTGCTGACCGCCGAGGGCTTCGCGCACCTGGAGAGCGCGGCACCCGCGCACGTGGCGCGGGTGCTCGGCCTGTTCGTCGACGTCCTCGAACCGGACGACCTTCGCGCCCTGCGGCGGATCTCCGCCAAGGTGCTCGCCCGCATCGACGCCGAGGCGGGTTAGCCCTCCGGCAACAGCCCGCGCGCGAACGCCGCCTGCCCGGCGTGCTGGAGGTCGTCCTCCAGCACGCTGACCAGCCGCACGGCGCGCGTCACCGGCGGGTCCCACGCGTCGTCGACCACGTCGGGCAGGTCGGTGGCCTTGAGGTCACCCAGGTAGGCCTTGGTGCGCTCGTGCACGGCCCGGTGGTAGGCCACCAGCAGGTCGGCGGTCGCGGCGACCGCCGAGACCTGCTCGGAGTCGTGACCGTAGCCGGTGTCCCCGGCGGGCAGCGGCAGGGCGAACCGGTCGGCCCAGCCCTCGTCGGTCCACGCCTGACCGGTGCCCGCCAGGTCGGCGACGTGGTCGTCCTGCACGCGGGTGAGGTGCCAGACGAGCCAGGCGATCGAGTTCGCGGTTCCGTCGACCCGGTGGGTGAGCTGGTCGGCGGACAGGCCGTCCACGATCTCCTCGACGGCCTGCCGGACCCGGTCGAAGCCGTCCAGGAGCACGTCCGTTGCGCTGATCTCGCTCATGCTCCGGGGTTACCCGCGCGCCGGGCGTTCCAGTCGCCGTCAGTGCGGCGCCGCCAGGCGCAGCAGGGTGTTCCCGGCGAACTCCCGCCGCGCCTGCACGCTCGGCGGGACGCCGTCGAACACGAGCTGGTTCAGCGTCCAGGCGAACCCGACCTCCAGCGCCCGCCGCACGAGCTGTTCGTCGATGCTCGTGCCGCGGCCGGCCGCGTTCCGCGTGAGCGCGGCCGCGTTCTCGTCGCACGACACGTCGAACAGGCGCCGCATCTGCGCGCGCAGCTCGTCGTCGCGGCGGGCGGCGTTGAGCAGTTCGATCAACGCGATGCCGTGGGTGCCGATGAGGGTGTCGACCATCGAGTCGAGGCAGGCCGCGAAGTCGCCCGTGAGGCTGTCCGTGGCGCCGAACGCGGCGGGCGCGCAGTCGGCGGCCCGGCGCAGGGCCGCGGCCACCAGGTCCGCCCGGCCGCCGGGCCAGTACCGGTACAGCGTCGTCTTCGACGTCTGCGCACGGGCGACGACGACGTCGGTGGTCAGTCCTTCGTAACCGATCTCGGAGATCAGCTCGGTGACGACGGCGAGGATCTGGTCCTGTCGCGCTCCTCCGCGGGCTTGCACATGTGTACTGTACCGTACTGATAAGTGTACGGATCAGTACTCATCGAGCTCCCGAGGACGCCATGAACCCGATTCGCCCCTTCACGCTCGACGTTCCCGAGAAAGACCTCGACGACCTGCGGCAGCGGCTCGCGGCCACCCGCTGGCCCGTCGACGGCCCCGACGTGGGCACCGAACAGGGACCGCAGACCGCGCGGATCCGCGCGTTGGCCGAGCACTGGCGCACGCGGCACGACTGGCGCGCGGCCGAACGGACGCTCAACGGCTGGGGTCTGTTCCGCACCGAGATCGACGGCCTGGACATCGACTTCGCGCACGTCCGGTCGCCGCACGAGGACGCGTTGCCGCTGGTGCTCACGCACGGCTGGCCTGGCTCGATCCTCGAGTTCCGGCACGTGGTCGGACCGCTGACCGACCCCGAGGCGCACGGCGGCCACGCGCGCGACGCCTTCCACGTGGTGCTGCCGACGTTGCCCGGCTTCGGGTTCTCCGCGGCACCGGCCGAGCCCGGCTGGGGCGTCGGCCGCACCGCGAAGGCGTGGGAGACCCTCATGGCCCGCCTCGGGTACGAGCGCTGGGGCGCGCAGGGCGGCGACCTCGGCAGCGCGGTCACCGAGGAGCTGGCCCACCGCGGGGCGGCCGGTCTCGTCGGCATCCACCTCAACATGCTGACGTTCGACCCGACCCCGGACGAGGTCGCGGCGGCGGACCCGGATGAACGCGCCGCCCTCGACGACGCCGAGCGCTACCGGCACCACCAGTCCGCCTACGCGGCCCTGCAGAGCACCCAGCCGCAGACGATCGGCTACTCCCTGGCCGACTCGCCGGCCGGGCTGGCCGCGTGGCTGCACGCCATCTTCCAGGACCAGGGCGGCACGCCCGGCGACGCGGAGGCGAGCTTCGACGTCGACGAGCTGCTGGACAACCTGTCGCTGTACTGGCTGCCCGGTTCCGCGGTGACGGCGGCCCGGTTCTACTGGGAGCTGACCCGCGAGGGGTGGCGGCCGCCGTTCAGCCGGGAGTCCCCGCTGGCCCTGCCCACCGGCGTCACGATGACCCCGCGGGACGTCGTGCGGAAGTCCCGCCGCTGGACCGAGAAGCGCTACTCCAACCTGGTCCACTTCGGACAGACGGCGAGCGGTGGTCACTTCGCCGCCTGGGAGCAGCCGGAGCAGTTCGTCGCCGACGTGCGGGCGACGTTCGCGGGCGTGCGGTGACCACCCGGCCGTGACGGGTGCCGCGCCCTGCCGGGGTGGGCTCGGCTGGGTATGCCGGAGGCAAGCCAGGGGTAGGCTTCCGGCATGCCCATGCAGATGCAGGGACCACTGTCCAGGTTGGACGAGTGGCAGCCGCAGCGGTGCTCGGTCGCGCTGGCGCTGGAGGTCGTCGGCACGAAGTCCGCGATGCTCCTGGTGCGGGAGGCCTTCTACGGCACCACCCGGTTCGAGGGTTTCGTGCGGCGCGTGGGCATCACCGAGGCCGTCGCCGCGAAACGGCTGAAGGAGCTCGTCGAGGCCGGGGTGCTCGAGAAGCGGCCCTACCGGGAGCCCGGCGCGCGGACGCGGGACGAGTACGTGCTCACCGAGAAGGGCGAGGCGCTGCTTCCGGTGGTCGTCGCGCTGATGCAGTGGGGAGACGCCTACCTCCAGGAGGACGGCGGTCCGCTCCAGGTCGTGTCGGCGGAGACCGGCGAACCGGTCAGCGCGCAGGTCGGTCCGTCCGGGGCGCGGTCGTTGCGGACGGACGGTGTGGCGGTGCGCGTGAGCCGGCGGCGGGGGAGCGGCCGGGCTCGCGGGAGGTGAGGCGAGCCCGGCCTGTGCCCGGTCAGGCGTCGAGGCGTTCGACGATCGTCGCGTTGGCCAGCCCGCCCGCCTCGCACATGACCTGGAGCCCGTACCGGCCGCCGGTCTGCTCCAGGCCGCCGAGCAGGGTGGTCATCAGGCGCGCGCCCGAAGCACCGAGCGGGTGGCCGATCGCGAGCGCGCCGCCGTGGACGTTGACCTTGGCGGGGTCGGCGCCGGTCTCCGCCTGCCAGGCCAGCACGACGGAGGCGAACGCCTCGTTCACCTCGAACAGGTCGATGTCCCGCAGCGCGAGCCCGGCGCGGTCGAGGACCTTGCGGGTGGCGGGGATGATCCCGGTGAGCATGAGCACCGGGTCGTCGCCGACGACGGCGAACGAGTGCAGGCGCGCCCGCGGCCGGAGCCCCAGGCGGGCGGCCGCCTCCTCGCTGGTCACCATGACCGCGGCGGCGCCGTCGTTGACCGGTGAGGAGTTGCCGGCCGTGACGCGCCAGTCCAGGTCCGGGAACCGCGCGGCCCAGTGGTCGGAGCGGAACGCGGGCCGCAGCCCGGACAACACGCCGGTGGTCGTGTCCGGCCGGATCGTCTCGTCCACGCCCAGGTCGGTCACGCGCGCCACCTGCGCGTCGAAGAGCCCGTCCTTCCACGCCGCGGCGGCCTTGCGGTGCGACTCGGCGGCGAACTCGTCGAGCTCGGCGCGGGAGAGGTCCCAGCGCCGGGCGATGAGCTCGGCGCTGATCCCCTGGGGCACGAGCCCGTTCTCGTACCGCGCGTGCACCTTGGGGCCCGCGAAGTCCCGGCCGAGCGTCTGCGACCCGATCGGGACGCGGCTCATCGACTCGACGCCGGACGCGATCACCACGTCGTAGGCGCCGGCGATGACGCCCTGGGCGGCGAAGTGCAGTGCCTGCTGGCTCGACCCGCACTGCCGGTCGACCGTCACGCCGGGCACCGACTCGGGGAACCCCGCCGCGAGCGCGGCCCAGCGGGCGGTGTTGCCGGACTGCTCGCCGACCTGGCCGACGGCTCCGCTGATGACGTCGTCGACCGCGGCCGGGTCGATGCCGGTGCGGTCGACGAGCGCCGCGAGGACGGTGCTGTGCAGGTCGACCGGGTGGACGTCCGCGTAGGCGCCGCCGGACTTGCCCCGGGCGAGGGGCGTGCGGACGGCGTCGACGACGACGGCGCTGGTGCTCATGGCGGATCCTCCCGCGGCGGTGGCGTGTTCCTGACTTTGCTCAACTATAGCCAGGGTGGGGGCTGGCAATGCCAGGGTGAAGCCAGCTCCGGAGGTGGGGGTCGTCACAGCCACGCGCGTCGGAACGCTGACAGAAGAAGACAGGATCGTTACCGGGTGATTGCGTGGGAGCGATTCCATGGTGCACTGCCCTCACGGCTCCGGTCGGGTCCGGGTGCCGGGAAAGGGTGCGCGGAATGAGTCTGCGGCGGCGGATCGGTCGTGTTCTCCTGGTCCTGACGACCCTGTCCGGCGTGGTCGCCGGCGCCCCACCGGCGACAGCGGCCACCACGCCGTCGCTGAGGTTCGCCAGCCCGCTGAGCCAGGCCCTCTACGGCAGTCCGTACGCGGCCGCGCTGGACAACCTGTTGCGCGTCAACGCACTGGGCTACGACTCGCGCTACAACAAGAGCGGCCTGCTCGACCCGGCCACCGGGTTCTTCCGCGCGGGCGGCGGCTACCAGCAGCCGTGGACGCGCGACGCGTCGATCAACAGCTGGAACGCGGGCAGCCAGCTGGCCCCGGCGCTGGCGAGGAACACGCTGTGGGCCGTGGTGGACAAGGACTCCGCCGGCGCGCTGCGGGTGCAGCAGGACGACCAGCAGTGGGACCAGGTCGTGTGGCTCACCGCCGCCTGGAACCACTACCTCGTCACCGGCGACCTGGCGTTCCTCGACAACGCCTACCGCACCGCCAAGAACACCCTCGCGATCAGGGAACGCGCCGGCACGGCGGGCTTCAACGCCACCTACGGCCTGTTCACCGGTGCCTCGTTCTTCAACGACGGCATCGCCGGCTACCCCGCGCCGCCCGCCGACGCGACCGAGTCCGTCAGCACCGGCAGCATGCCGTGGCCGGGCGTCGCGAGCGGGATGTACCTGAGCACCAACGCGGTCTACCACGCCGCCTACCTCAACGCGGCGAACATGGCCGAGCGGCTGGGCCAGGCGCAGGAGGCCACCGGGTACCGGACGAAGGCCGCCGCGCTCAAGACCGCGATCAACCGCCACTTCTGGAACGCGCAGACGGGCCTGTACAACTACCAGCTGCTCGCCGACGGCAGCCAGGGCGCCTACCAGGAGGGCGCCGGACTCGCGTTCGCGCTGCTGTTCGACATCGCGAACCCGGACCAGGCGCGGTCCGTCATCAGCCGCGCCCGCTCGATGACGTGGGGCATGCCCGACACCTTCCCGCACTGGAACCGCTACTCCGACGCGCAGCCCGGCCGCCACAACGCGATCGTCTGGCCGCTCGTGCAGGGCCTGTGGGCCAAAGCGCTGGCACGGCAGGGCAACCAGAACCTGTTCGCCTCCGAGGTGACGCGCCTGGCGAAGCTCGCGAACAACAACAGCGGCTTCTGGGAGATCTACAACGGCAGCACCGGCGTCGTCGACGGCGGCTACCAGCGGCTCGGCGACACGGTGAAGTTCCACTGGGGGTCGGAACCCGACCAGACCTGGTCGGCCACCGCGTACCTGGACATGGTCCACACCGGACTGTTCGGGCTGCGCTACGGCCAGCAGGGGCTCACCTTCGCGCCGAACCTGCCCGCGGGCTGGGGTGACGTCACGCTGCAGAACCTGCGCTACCGCGGCGCCGATCTCACGATCACGTTGCGCGGCGCGGGAACCACGATCGGCTCGGTCAAGCTCGACGGCCAGCCGTCGCGCGCCGAGATCCCCGCGACGCTCCAGGGCGCGCACACCGTCGAGATCACGCTGACGGGCGCGGCCGCGGGCGACCGCGACGGCGACGGCCTGGGCGACGCGCAGGACCGCTGCCCCGACATCGGCGGAGGGGTCGCCGGCTGCCCGTCACCGAGCCGCCTGGACGCCGAGGACGCCCGCAACACCGGCGGCGTCAAGACGAACGTCAACCACACCGGCTACTCCGGCCGCGCGTTCGTGGACGGCCTCTGGGCCGAGGGCGCCGCGTCGTCGTTCACGCTGCACCGCGCGTCGGCGGCACCGGGCACCGGCTCGATCACCCTGCGGTACGCCAACGGCAACAGCGACTCCCGCACGATGACGCTGTCGGTCGACGGGCGCGCCGTGCGCCAGGTGAGCTTCCCGAAGATCTCCGACAGCTGGGACGCCTGGGGCACGGTCACTTTCGACGGCGTTCCGGTGAGCGGCAGCGACCCGGTGGTGACGATCTCCTACGGCTCGGGCGACAACGGCAGGATCAACCTCGACTGGCTCAGCTACAGCGGGGCCTGACCCAGCCCGGCGACGAAGTCCTCCAGGGCCGGGTCGTCGAGGCCGCGCCCGGTGTCGAGGCGCTCGGTCCACCGCTCAGGACCGAGCGCCGCCGCCACCACCGCGACGGCCCGTTCCCGCACGCCGGCCACGAACGGCGTGATCTTCTTGCGCCGCAGGCGGTCCGCCGCTCCCAGCAGCACCGCCGCCGACGCCGGGTCACGTGCGCAGAGGTGGCGCGCGTGCAGGTCCAGCGCCTCCGCCACCGAGTCGCGGTCGCGGGTCGTGTGGTTCAACGAGATCCGCAGGGTGGTGGCCAGCTCCCGCCACGCCGCCGCCGGATCGCCCAGGGCGTGCCGGACCACCCCGGCGCGCAGCCGGACAGTGGCCTCGACGCGGTCGTTCCCGTTGCCTCCCGACGACTCCGAGAGCAGGCGGTCGGATCGCCGCAGGGCCGCCGAGGACGCCACGGGGTCGGTGTCGAGCAGCGCCAGCGCCGCGGTCGCCTCGGTCAAGGCCGCCAGCAGCGTGTGGCCGCCGGCGGTGAGCGGCGGCACGGCTTTCGCCGCCCAGCTCACCGCGGTGGCGGTCCGGCCCAGGTCCAGGGCGAGGAAGGCGAGGTTGAACAGCGTGCGGCCCAGGTCGACCGGCCCGGTCCCGGCGCGCTTCTTGGCCGCCAGCGCGGACTCCAGCTGCCGGTAGGCGTCCTGCGGGCGGCCGAGCTCGACGGACACCGACGAGAGGTTGTTGAGCACACGGCCGAGCGTCGCGTCGTCACCGGAGAGCTTCGCGGCGGCGAGCGCCGTGCGCAGGTGCGCCAAGGCCTCCCGGGGCTTCCCGTGCTCCACCGCCACCATGCCGAGCAGGCTCAGTGCGGCCGTCCGCGTGCCGTGGTCGTCCTCCGCGGTCGCCGCCAGCGCGCGCCGGGCCGCCCCGGCCGCCGCGCCGAGGTCGCCGCGCAACGCCGCCAGCTGTCCCGACCTGACCAGCAGCGGCGGGACACCACCCGCGCCCACCTGGCTCAGCAGCTCCGCGCCCTCGCCGAGCCGCCCGGTGGCCTCGTAGAACCGGACCAGCGCCATCGACGTGTCCGCGTCGAGCCGGGCCCGGTCCTCGCGGGCAGCCCAGCGCACCGCGGCGCGGATGTTGGCCGCGTCGAGCGCGCCGAACGTCGCACCGTTCCGCAGCTCCTCCAGGTAGTGCACGGAGATCCGCCCACGGACGTCCTCGGACTCGTCCGAGGCGGCGAGGTGCTCCTGCGCCAGCTCGGCGACCATGTCCGGCAACGCGTAGCGCGACGAGTCGCCGTCCGGCGTGCTCCGGACGAGGTTGAGGTCGACCAGCTCGGTCAGCTCCGCCGGCGCGGGCCCGAAGACCGCTTCGAGGTCGGCCAGCCGGACACCGCCGTCGAACCCGCCCAGGCGGCCGAACACCGCGCGTGCCCCGGCGGTGACGAGGTCCAGCGTCGCCTCGACCGCGGCGCGCAACGACCGGTGCCGCGCGGGCAGGTCGCGGTCCCCGTCGGTGAGGTACCGCAACCGGTGGGTGAGCCGCTCGGCCAGCTCGGCCGGGCGCATCAGCCGCACCCAGCCCGCCGCCAGCTCGATCGCGAGCGGGAGGTTCTCCACCCTGTGGCAGATCGTCTCGACGGCCGCCTCGGCGTCGGGGTCCAGCGGGGTGTCCAGCCGGGCGCGCCGCGCGAACAGCTCGGCCGCGGCCCGGGAAGGCAGTCCCGCCAACGGGAGCACCCGTTCGTCGCGCACCCGCAACGGCCGCTGGCTCGTGACCACCACGGTCAGCCCTGGGCACCGGCGGGACAGCGCGGCGAGGTCGGCTGCGGCGTCCACGAGCTGCTCGAACCGGTCCACCACCAGCACCACCCGCCGGTCGCCCAGGTGCGCGGCCACCCGGTCCGCCGGGGCGAGCCGCGACGGGCCGCAGCCCAGCGCGTCCGCCACCAGGTCGCCGACCAGGACCACGTCGGTGACGGCGGACAGGTCCAGGGTGCTCACCACGAGGTCGGTGCGGCCGCTCAGCAACGCGGCCAGCTCGGCCGCGAGGCTCGACTTGCCGGCGCCCGCCGGTCCGGTGACCGTGACGATCCGGTGCCGTGCCAGGAGAACGAGGTCCAGCAACGATCTCAGCTCGTCCGACCGTCCGAGGAGGCCACCGCCGGTGCTCACCACCGCCGCCCGTGCGGGCGTCGAGTGCGGCCGTGCCGCGGCGAGGAACGCGGTGAGGTCGTCTCCCGCCAGCGCGAGCGCCGTGGCCATCAGCCGCGCCGACTGCGCCCGGGGTACCCGCCTGCCCTGCTCCAGATCCCGCAGCGCGCGGTCGCTGATCCCGCTGAGCCTGGCCAGTTCCACCTGGCTCAGCCCCGTGGTCGCCCGGTGGCGGCGCAGCAGCTCGGCGAACGCGCTCGCGGACCCCTCCGGCGTCACCGGGCCGACCGTAGCGGAAGTTGACCGGAAACTCCGGGAGTTGCGCTCGCTTCCCCTCTCGCCGGCCGTCATCGTCTTCCCACGGACGTCGGGGGACAGGTCCGCGGACGGGATTTCGTGGGGAGACGGAATTGTCGTACACATCAGGACGGCGGCGCGGGCTGGTGCTCGTGCTCGCCGTCGCGGCGGCGACCGCGGGGCTGGCGACGCCCGCGGCGGCCGCGGAGGGGGAGATCCGCGTCGGCGCGGGAGCGAGGACCATCGCCGGCCGGTACGTCGTGGTGCTCGAGGAAGGCGCCTCCGAGAGGGCGCGGACCGCCGAGACCGCGGCCGACGTCGTCACCAGGAACGGTGGCGGTGACGTGGGGGAGACCTGGCAGCACGCGGTGCACGGGTTCTCCGTCGGGGCGAGCGAGACGACGGCCAGGCGGATCGCGGCCGACCCGCGGGTCGCCTACGTCGAGCAGGACGCCGAGGTCACCGCGGAGGCGAGCCAGCCGACGCCGTCGGCGCTGTGGGGCCTGGACCGGCTCGACCAGCTCAGCGGCCGGTCGAACGGGCAGTACGTCTCCAGCGGTTCCGGTGCCCGCTCCGTGCGGGCGTACGTGATCGACACGGGCATCCGCACGACGCACACCGACTTCGGCGGCCGGGCGAGCTGGGGCACCAACACCACCGGGGACAACAACAACACCGACTGCAACGGGCACGGCACGCACGTCGCGGGCACCATCGGCGGCAGCACGCACGGCGTCGCGAAGTCCGTGCGGCTGGTCGCGGTGAAGGTGCTGAACTGCTTCGGTTCGGGCAGCACCTCCAGCGTCATCGGCGGTGTCGACTGGGTGACGCAGCACGCCGTGCGCCCGGCCGTCGCCAACATGAGCCTCGGCGGCGGAGCCAGCGCGACGCTGGACGCCGCCGTCGAGACGTCGATCGCGTCCGGCGTCACGTACGCGGTCGCGGCGGGCAACTCGAACACCGACGCCTGCGCCACCTCGCCCGCCAGGACGCCGAACGCCATCACCGTCGGCGCGACCGACCGCGACGACGTGCGGCCGACCGACTGGTCGAGCGGGGGCAGCAACTTCGGCAGCTGCGTGGACATCTTCGCGCCCGGCGACGACATCACGTCGTTGTCGAACGCCAGTGACACCGGCACGAGGGTGCTCAGCGGGACGTCGATGGCCGCACCGCACGCGGCCGGCGTCGCCGCGCTGTACCTGGGACGGCACCCGAACGCCTCGACGACCGGCGTCTGGTTCGACATGGTCCTCGTCGAGTCCACGAAGGACGTCGTGGTGAACGCGGGCCCCGGCTCGCCGAACGCGCTGCTCAACTCGCGCTTCACCTTCGGCGGCCCGGACGGCGACTACGACGACGACCAGACCACGGACACCACCGTGTGGCGTCCGTCGACGGGCCAGTGGTTCGTGCGCAACCAGTTCTCGCAGCAGTGGGGCCAGCAGGGCGACGTCCCCGTTCCCGGTGACTACAACGGGGACGGCCGGACCGACGTCGCGGTGTGGCGCCCGTCGACCGGGCAGTGGTTCGTCAACGGCCAGTTCACCGTCGCCTGGGGCCAGCAGGGCGACGTCCCGGTGCCGGCCGACTACAACGGCGACGAGATCACCGACGTCGCGGTCTGGCGCCCGTCCACCGGGCAGTGGTTCGTGCAGAACCAGTTCACGCGGCAGTGGGGGCAGCAGGGCGACATCCCGGTGCCCGGCGACTTCGACGGCGGCGGCGCGGCGCAACCGGCCGTGTGGCGTCCGTCGACCGGAACGTGGCACTACGTCGCGGCGTTCGGCACCGTCGTGTCCATTCCGTGGGGCCAGAGCGGTGACTTGCCGGTGCCCGCCGACTACACCGGCGACGGCAGCACGGATCTGACCGTGTGGCGTCCGTCGACCGGGCAGTGGTTCGTGCGCGACCAGTTCTCGCAGCAGTGGGGTCAGCAGGGCGACATCCCGGTGCCCGGTGACTACAACGGCGACGGGATCGGGGACCTCGCGGTCTGGCGCCCGTCGACGGGGCAGTGGTTCGTGCGCGACCAGTTCAGCGTCGCCTGGGGCGTGCAAGGCGACAAGCCGCTGGCGTCGTAGGTCCGCGGCCGGCTGACGAGGGCCGCCTCCGGAACGTCTCCGGGGGGCGGCCCTTCGTCGTCAGGGCCGGATCAGGACCTTCAGCGCAGTCCGGTCTCCACCCGCACGCGGCGGGTCAGCTCTCCAGCCACTCGGGACGCGTCGCCGCGGCCGGGTCCAGCCGTTCGAGGATGCGTTCGTGGGCGGTGCGCAGCTGGTCGAGCTGGGCCGGGTCGAGCGCGTCCACGACCAGCTCGCGGACCGTCGTGACATGACCGGACGCGGCCAGCTCGACGGACGCCAAGCCCTCGGGCGTGAGGACCGCGCGGCTGGCACGGCCGTCGTCGGGGTCGGGCTCGCGGCGCAGCAGACCCCGGTTCTCCAGCCGCTTCACGACGTTCGACAGGCGCGACAGCGAGGAGCTGGTGAGCTGCGCGAGGCGGCTCAGGCGCAGGGTCCGGTCGGGCGTCTCGGAGAGCATCGACAGGACGTGGTACTCGAAGAACGACAGGCCGGCGTCGCGTTCGAGCTGCGCGTCGAGGATCGCGGGCAGCCTGGTCAGCACGCGGACCATGTCGAGCCACGCCAGTCGTTGCTCCGCGGTCAGCCAGCGCGGGTTCTCGGAGGCCGGGGTCACAGACCCAATTTACTTGACGCTTGAACCAAACGCACCTAGCCTCGGTGACAGAAAGTTCAAACTTGAACTATTTGGAGGCTGTCATGCGAGTCGCGATCATCGGTGCGGGCAACGTCGGGGCGGGCCTCGCCGGAGCCGCCAGTGCCGCGGGCCACGACGTCACCGTCGCCGCCGCGCACGAGGAGAACGCGGTCAAGGTCGCCGGGAACGTCGGCGGGAAGGCCGCGGCGACGGCGGCCGAGGCGGCTCAGGGGGCCGACGTGGTGGTGCTGGCGGTGCCCGCCGGTGTCGCGGCCACCGTGCTGGCCGAGGTGGAGGACGCGGGCGCGGTCGTCCTCGACGCCACCAACCCGCTCAACGACACCTTCAGCGACCTCATGACCGGCGGCACCAGCCACGCCGAGCAGCTGGCGGCCGGCGCTCCCGGCGTGAAGCTCGTGAAGGCGTTCAACACGGTCTTCGCCTCCCGCCTGGGTGCGCCGAACGAAGGCGGCCAGCCGCTCGACGGCTACTACGCCGGTGACGACGACGCCGCCAAGCAGGTCGCGGCGGAGCTGCTGGCCTCGCTGGGCTTCCGGCCGGTCGACGCGGGCAGCCTGCGGATGGCGCGGTCGCTGGAGGAGCTCGCGTTCCTGAACATCAGCCTGAACGCGCGCCACGGCTGGACGTGGCAGAGCGGCTGGCGCCTCGCCGGACCGACGGCCTGAGCCCCGGCCGAGGAGGAGCGTCGTGTTCGCGTCCTGGTACGACCGGCAGGGTGCTGCCGGAGACGTTCTCCGGCTGGGAGAGCTGCCCGACCCCGAACCGGCACCCGGGGAGGTGCGGGTCGCCGTGCGGCTGTCCGGCGTGAACCCCGGCGACACGAAGAAACGACGTGGCTGGCTGGGTTCCGCGATGCCGTACCCGCGCGTCGTCCCGCACAGCGACGCCGCGGGCGTGGTGGACGCGGTCGGTGAGGGCGTCGACAGGAGCCGCGTCGGACAGCGCGTGTGGGTCTACAACGCACAGTCCTATCGCGCCTTCGGCACGGCCGCCCAGTACGTGGTCGTGCCCGAGAACCTGGCCGTGCCGCTGCCGGACCACGTGAGCGACGAGCTGGGTGCGAGTCTCGGCATCCCTGGGATCACCGCCCACCGCACGGTCTTCGCCGACGGACCGGTCGACGGCCGGACCGTGCTGGTGCACGGCGTGCTCGGCGGTGTCGGGTCGTTCGCCGCGCAGCTCGCGCGGTGGGGTGGCGCGACCGTGCTGGGAACGGTGACGAAGGTGCGGGACCTCGATCTCGTCGACCCCGCGGTCGTCTCGCACACCGTGTCCCTCGACGATCCCGTTGCGGCACAGGCGATCCGGGACCACGCACCGGACGGCGTGCACCGGATCGTCGAGGTTTCGCTGTCCGACAACGCCGATCTCGACGTCGCCGTGGTCGCCCAGGACGGGGTCATCGCCGCCTACGGCACCCGTGAGGACCGCACAGAGCTGCCCTTCTGGCCGTTGCTCTTCGCGAACGTCACGATGCGCCTGTTCGGCAGCGACGACTTCCCGGCGGCCGCGAAACGGGCCGCGGCACGCGACCTCACCGCCGCTGCCGCCGCGGGTGCCTTGACCGTCCGGGTCGGGCAGGTGTTCGGCCTTGACGAGATCGCCGCGGCCCACGAGCGGGTCGACGCCGGCGGCGGTGGCCGCGTCCTCGTCACCCCGCCCTGAGGCCGTGGGGCAGAGTGGTCGTCCATGGTGAGGCTGGACCGTCTGGTCAACGTGCTGGGTGGGTACGGGGTTCGGTTGTGCTGCTGCCCGGTGTCGCGGTCGGCGGAGCTGCGCGGCGTGGTGCTGCGGGACGCCGCTGACGACCGCGCCGAGGTCGGCGACGTCTACCTCGCCGTCGGCGTCGGGTCCGTGGCGGAGGCCGTGCGTGCGGCGGCGTCGGCACGGGCGGTCGTCGTGCTCCTGCGGGGCGGCGAGGAGCTGTTGGCGGACGCCGTCGCGGTGGGGGAGGCCGAGGGCGTCGCGGTGATGCTGGCGGACCCGGCCCTGTCGTGGAGCCAGCTGGCGGGGGTCGTCTACGGCCTCGTGCTGGAGGGCAGGGAGACGGAGTCGGGGCGCGGTCCCACCGACCTGTTCGCGCTGGCCGACAGCCTCGCGGCCGCCGCGGGAGGCGCGGTCACGATCGAGGACCCGCTGTCGCGCGTGCTCGCCTACTCGGGTCCGCAGGACGAGGTCGACGCGGCCCGGCGGGAGACCATCCTGGGCCGCCAGGTGCCGGCCGGGGTGCGCGAGTTCTTCGACGCGGCGGGCGTGCGGGCGCATCTGGCGGCGTCCGACGAACCGCTCTTCGTCGCGGGCGATCCCGCGCGCGGCCTGACCGGGCGGGTGGTGGTCGCGGTCAGGGTGGGCCGCGAGCTGCTCGGGGCGATCTGGGTGGCGTGCCCGGCGCCGGTGGAGGGCGCCCGGCGCACCGCGCTGACCGACGGCGCCCGGACGGTGGCGTTGCACCTGCTGCGGTCACGGGCCAGCGCCGACCTGGAACGACAGGTGGAGTCCGAGTGGGTGATCCGGCTGCTGGAGGGGACGGCGGACGCCGCGACCGTGCTGAGCCAGCTCGGGCTGCCACCGGGACCGGCCAGGGTGGTCGCGGTGCGCGCCCACGTCGGCGACGAGCGGCACGCGGCCGTGCTGCTGGCGTTCGAGCAGGCGACGACCGGGTTCGGCTGGTCGCGGCCGGGACGCAGCGCGCTGTCCGGCACCGGCGTCTACACGATCCTGCCCGGCGAACGGGTGGCCGCGGCGCGGAGCTGGCTGGCGGCGCTCGAAGCGGCACTGCCCCGCGACGTCACCGTGTCGGCGGGGATCAGCGCGGTCGCCGAGCCCGCGGACCTGCCCGCGGCGCGCCAGGAGGCGGACGAGTGCCTCGCGCTGCACGAGATGCGGACCGGTGACGCGGCGCCGCTCGCCTACGACGAGTCGTGGGACGAGATCCTGCTCCAACGCCTGCGCACCGCCGCACGCGTCGGCCGGGCGTCGGCGCGCGGACCGGTGGCGGACCTGCGCAAGCACGACGGCGAGCACGGCACCGACCACGTGGCGACGCTGCGGGCGTGGCTGGAGGCCCAGGGCGACCTCGCGACGGCGGGGGAACGGCTCGGCGTGCACGGCAACACCGTGCGCAACCGGCTGCGGAAGATGGCCGACGTGACCGTCCTCGACCTCGACGACCCCGCGAAGAGGGTCGCGATGATGATCGACCTCGCGGCGACGGTGTCGGAAACCGACAACCGGTGACCCCGCGGTTGTAGGAACCGGACATCCGGTTCGGGTCCTGTCCACCGCATCCTGGCTTCGGGAGCGCCGAGGACAGGAGGCAGGGATGAGCGGCGTCGAGCGCCTCGACGGCGGTCCGCGCACGGCGGTGGTCGTGGGAGCGGGCATCGTGGGGCTGTCCACGGCGTGGTTCCTCCAGGAACGCGGCGTGGACGTGACCGTCGTCGACCGCACGGGTGTGGCGGCGGGGGCGTCCTGGGGCAACGCCGGGTGGATCGCACCCGGTCTCGCGATCCCGCTCAACGAACCGGCGGTGCTGCGCTACGGGCTGCGGGCCCTGCTCGACCCGGCCGCGCCGCTGCACGTGCCGCTGACCGCCGATCCGCGGCTCTGGTCGTTCCTCGTGCGCTTCGCCGCGCAGTGCCGGTGGCCGTCGTGGACCAGGGCGGTGAAGGCGAACCTGCCCCTCAACGACGAGTGCGTCGAGGCGTACGACGTGCTCACCGCCAACGGCGTCGACGCGTCCACCGTCGACGCGCCGATCACCGCTGCCTTCACCACTCCCGCCCTGGCGCAGGGCCTCGTGCGGGAGCTGGACCGGCTCGCCGAAGCGGGACAACGGGTCGAGTACGCCCGACTGTCCACAGCGGACCTGGTCGAGCAGGTTCCCCTCGCATCAGACTCACTCACGGCAGGTGTGCGCATCGACGGGCAGCGGTTCGTCGACCCCGGCGGGTTCGTGCAGTCGCTGGGACGTGCGGTGGTCGCCCGCGGTGCCACCGTCCGGTCCTTCGAGGTGGCCGACGTCCTCGCCGAACGCGGTGGCGTCACCGTGAAGGCACAGGACGGCACCGCCCTCTCCGCCGACGTGGCGGTGCTGGCCACCGGCGCCTGGCTGCCCGCACTGGCGGCACGGGCGGGTGTCCGCACACCGGTCCGCGCCGGCCGTGGCTACTCGTTCACGGTGCCCGTGGACAGGCCCGTCCCCGGCCCGGTCTACCTGCCGGAGGTGCGCGTCGCGTGCACGCCCTACCGGGGTGGTCTGCGGGTCGCGGGCACGATGGAGTTCCGCGACCCGGACGCGCCGCTGGACGAGGCGCGGATCGCCTCGATCATCTCCTCGGCCCGGCCGCTGCTGGCCGGCGTGGACTGGGAGGGCCGCACCGACGTCTGGGTCGGTCCGCGCCCGGTCACCCCGGACGGCAGGGCGCTCGTCGGCGCGACCCGGACGCCGGGCGTCTACGTCGCGGGCGGGCACGGCATGTGGGGTCTCGCGCACGGACCCGTCACCGGGCGGCTGCTGGCCGAGCAGGTCACCACCGGCAAACAGCCCGGTGCCCTGCGCGAGCTCGACCCGCTCCGGTGACCGCCGACCCCGCCGGTGCCCCGCTGACCGGCGACGAACGCGCCGAGCTGTCGTGGCTGCGCAAGGAGAACGAGTTCCTCCGCGTGCAGCGCGACCTCCTCCTGGACGTGGCGTCCGGCTATGCGCACGACTTCGACGCGCTGCTGCGCCGCCCCTGCTGACCTCTTCCCCTGTCCGCGCGGGTCGAGGGCCGAACCCGGCTCGCACGGACGCCCCCGCCGTCAGGGCGGTACCTCCCTCCACACCGTCCTGGCGGCACCTACTCGTGCCCTGGAGGCATCATGACGAGCACGACCCCGCGCGTGTGGCTGTCACCGCAGGCGCACCACCGGCTGCGCAACGAGCTCACGGCGCTGCTCGCGCGGTCCCACCGCGGCGACCAGGACGGCGCGCGGATCCGGAAGATCAACGAGCTCCTCACGAACGCGATCGTGGGGGAGGACCCGCCCGACGACGGCGTCGCGGAACCCGGCATGGTGCTCACCGTCCGCTTCGACGACACCGGCGAGACCGAGACGTTCCTGCTCGGCGCCCGCGGTGCCGAGCACGGCGCGGTCGAGGTCTACTCGCCGGACTCCCCGCTGGGTGCGGCCCTGCTCGGCGCCCGCCGGGGCGAGCAGCGCGCCTACCGGACCCCCGGCGGCACGACGATGTCCGTCACGCTGCTCAACGCCGTGCCCTACGGGAGCCTGGCGTAGCTCACTGCCGGACGGTCGCCGCGATCGCCTCGGTGACCGCCGCGACCGCCGGGGAGACCGGACCGGGCAGCCGTGCGACCAGCACCCGGCGGACCTCCGGCGGCGCGCCCTGGACCCGCAGGGTGCTCACGCCGTCCGGCAGCACGGGCGTCAGCTGCTCGGGGACCGTGGTGACGCCGAAGCCGCCGGCGACCAGGTGCAGCTTCGTCAGCCAGTCCCGTGCGCTGTGGACGATCCGGGGCCGGCCCGGCAGGCCCGGCCAGACCCCGAGCAGCGGCTCGGAGGTCGTGCCGGGCGTGGAGATCCACGGCGCGTCGACCAGTTCGTCGACGTGGACCGACGTGCGCCCGGCGAACGTTCCGGTGGCGGACGCCGCGACGAGGAGCTCCACGTCCTGGACGGTCGTGACGTGCAGCCGCGGCGACTCGCCGTCCGGCGGCCGGTGCGGCGGGCGGGACGTCAGCACGGCGAGGTCGATCGAGCCGGTGCGCAACGCCCGCGCCAGACCGGGGGTGGTGCCCTCCCGCGTGGTGACCCGGATCCACGGCGCCGCCGCGGTGAGCCGTGCCAGCGCGGCGGGCAGCACCACCGGGCCCGCGCTCAGGATCACGCCCAGCCGCACCACCTCGGCGCGCGGGTCGCCGGACAGGTCCCTGCCCGCGGCGTCGACGGACGCGAGGATCGTCCTGGCGTGGCGCAGCAACGTCAGTCCCGCCGGGGTGAGCCGCACCCCGTCCTGCCGCCGTTCGAACAGGGTGACGCCCGCGCCGCGTTCGAGCGCGACCGCCTGCCGGGAGACCGCCGACTGCGTGTAACCCAGCTGCGCGGCGGCCGCGGTGAAGCTGCCCGACTCGGAGATCTGGCACAGCACGCGCAGGTTCGCGCTCGACACGTCCATGCCGACCACGCATACCAGAGATGCCAGATCTTCGCTTCCCGCATGCCGGAACCGCTCCTAGCGTGAAGGGTGACCAGACAGGAGTTCTTCAGTGCTAGCAGCAACTTTGACGGCGTTCGGCTCTCCGCTCGCCGTGCGGGACGTGCCCGATCCGCGGAACCGCGGCGGCGAGGTGGTGGTCGAGGTCCTCGCGACCTGCGTGCCCCCGTACGCGGACGAGGTGTTCAGCGGCGAACGGCGCTACCCGCTCGAACTGCCGGTCATCCCCGGTGTGGGCGGCATCGGCCGCATCGTTTCCGTGGGTCCTGACGCGACGAAACTGCGCGAGGGCGACCTGGTGTGGTGCGACTGCACCGTCCGCGCCCGCGACGACGCCTTGACACCGGACATCACCCTGCAGGGCTGGAGCTCGCGCGGCGAGGGCGGCGCACGACTGGCCCGGCACCTGCACGACGGCTCGTTCGCCGAGCTCATGCGGGTGCCCACCGAGAACGTGCACCCGCTGCCCGAATCAGCCGATCCCGTGCGGTGGTCCGCGCTCAGCGTGCACACCATCCCCTACGGCGGCCTGCTCGCCGGCGGCCTCGAAGCGGGGGAGACGCTGCTCGTCAGCGGCGCCACCGGCACCCTCGGCAGCAGCGCGGTCGCCGTCGCCCTCGCCATGGGCGCCGGGCACGTGGTCGTGCCCGGCCGCAACCGCGCCGTGCTCGACCTGCTCGCGGACCGGTTCGGCACGCGGGTGACCCCGATCGAGCTCACCGGCGACGAGGACGCCGACCGCGCGGCGATGAGCGTCCGCACTGTCGACATGGTCCTCGACCTGCTGCCACCGCAGGCACCCAGCTCGGTGGCACGCGCGGCGGCCATGACCGTGCGCGAGTACGGGCGGGTCGTGCTGATGGGCGGCGTCGGCATGCTCGGCGGCGCCGACCTGGCGCTGCCCTACCCGTGGATCATGCGCAACTCGGTCACCGTGCGCGGGCAGTGGATGTACCCGCGAACCGCGAACGCGGGCATGATCCGCCTGGTCGCCGCGGGCGCGCTGGACCTCGACGCCGAGCGCTTCACCACGTTCGGCCTCGGCGAGGTCAACGAAGCCGTCCGCCACGCGGCGGCGCACGGCGGTCCGTTCGACCGCACCGTTCTCACACCCGCCGTCCGCTGAGACCGGCACCTGGTCCGCGGCGTCGCCGGTGAGGGTGGGTGTGACGTGACCAGGCAGGCCCACCCCCGCGCGAGCTAGCGTCGAGCCCGTGGAAACGCGCAACGCACTGGGCGCCTTCTTGCGGGCTCGCCGGGAACGGACGAGCCCGGACCGGGCCGGCGTCGAACCGGACTCCCGGCGCAGGACACCAGGTCTGCGCCGGGAGGAGGTGGCCCTGCTCTCCGGCGTCAGCACCGACTACTACGCCCGCCTGGAGCAGGGACGCGAACGGCATCCGTCCGACCAGGTGCTGCACGCCCTGGCCAGGACGCTGAACCTCGACGCCGACGAGACCGCGCACCTCCGGCGCCTGGCCCGCGCGACGCCGGCGAGGAGCCGCCGCCGCGCCGCCGACCGGGCGGAGCCGGTCCTGCTGCGCCTGGCGGAGGGTTGGAACCACGTGCCGGTGCTGGTGATCGGGCACCGGATGGACGTCCTCGCCACCAACGGGCTGGGCAGGGCCCTGCTCGCCCGCATGCTCGACGAGGGCGAGACCAACCTCGTCCGCTTCGTCTTCCTGCACCCCGCCGCCCGCGAGCTGTACGGGAACTGGGACCGGGTCGCCCGCTCGTCGGTGGCCGCGCTCCGCGCCTCCGCCGGTGTCCACCAGGACGACCCCCGCCTGAACGAGCTGGTCGGTCAGCTCTCCGTGCGCAGCGGGGAGTTCCGCACCCTGTGGGCGCGGCACGAGGTGCGGCCGAAGCGGCGCGAGTTCAAGCAGTTCCTGCACCACGAGGTCGGCGAGCTCAACCTGAGCTACGACACGGTGACCGCCAACGGGATCGCGGACCAGCAGCTGATCGTCTACCACGCCGAGGACGACGCCACGCGGCAGGCGCTCGCCCTGCTGGGCACCCTCGCCGCCGAGTACCCGCCCGCCGTCGAGCTGCCGGAGAAGAAGATCCGGTCCACTTGAGACGGTTCGTCACGCCTGTGGGGACAGAAGAGTCTTCGCGTGCTCGCGGAGCAGGCGCTTCGCGCCGTCGAGGTCCAGGCGGTCGGGGTCGGTGAGCATCGTCAGGTGGATGCCGTCGACGACCACGAGCAGTCTGGTCACGTGGTCGTCGACCGCGTCCTCGGCGACCCGTCCCTCGGCGGCGAGGACGCCGAGCCAGCGGGTGAGCACCTCGGCGGACGCCCGCCGGCCGGAGTGCAGGAGCTCCGCCGTCGCCGTGCTCGCCTCGGGGCCGAACGACAGCCGGTAGTACTCGAGCCACCCCTGCAGCGAGGTCTCCACCTGCCCGGGAAGCGGCAGGAACTGGTCGAGGCGGTCCGCGAGGCGCTCGGCCGGCGGCCGGGACGCGTCCGCGATGTCCCCGTCCTCCAGCGTGACCGTGACGAGCTCCGCGGCCACCGCCTGGTGCAGGGCGGTCTGCGAGGGGAAGTAGTTGCGCAGCGTCGTCGCTCCCACGCCCGCGGCGGCGGCCACCGCCCGCACGCTCAGCGCCGCCAGTCCCTGCGCCTTCGCCAGGTCCACTGCGGCGCGCAGGATCTGCTCACGTTTGCCGACGCTCATCGCGCCACCGTACCGCACAGTGTGCGGTACGGTGTGCTGCCCTTCGGCCGGTGATGCGGGTCCGGGGTTCGACCGGGGCGGAACAGCCTGCCCGCGTCCGTGCCGACACCGGGCCATCACCCCGCGGTGAGCTTCTCCGCGACCGCGGCCTCCAGAGCGCGCAACGCCACCCGCAGGCTGTCGTCGTCCGCGGCCTCCCGGGAGGTGAGCAGCTCGACCTCGCTCGAACCCGCGCCGCTCGGCCGCGCGGTCAGGCGGCCCTGCTGCTCGTCGTCGCGCACCCAGCGGATCGTGCGTCCCTCGGCGTCCAGGTCGAGCTCGCAGCCGCGCAGCCGGTCCGGCAGCCACGAGGTCTCCTGCGACCGGTCCGCCGCGGTGTTGAGCACGATGTCCGCGTCGGCCTGCATCGTCGTCGTGTCCCGGATCTCGGTGCTGTCCATGGCGGCCGAGTACCCGTCGGCGCAATGGGAAAACGGGCGGGGAGTCCCCTGTGCACACCGGACGGCCGGAGCGTGCCTCTACGGTGGTGGCGTGGCCGACACCCGACAGCGCCTGATCGACGGCGCGATCGAGACCATCCGCACGCACGGTCTGACCGGGACCACGGCCCGCAGCATCGCGGCCACCGCCGGGGTCAACCAGGCGCTGGTCTTCTACCACTTCGGCACCGTCCACGACCTGCTCCAGGCCGCCTGCCTCGCCGCCACGCGGGCCAGGGTCGAGCCCTTCGCGGAGCGGCTCGACCAGGTCACCGACCTGCGCCAGCTCCTCGCCCTCGGCCGTGACCTGCACGCGGGGGAACGCGCCCAGGGCAACGTCATGGTGCTGGCCCAGCTGCTGGCCGGAGCCCAGACCGACCCCGCGCTCGCCCACGCCACCGCGGAGTCGCTGCAGCTGTGGATCACGCCGATCGAGCGCGCCCTGACGAGGTTGCTCGCCGGTTCCCCGGTGTCCGAGCTGGTCGACACGGCCGGTCTCGCGCGGGCCGTGAGCGCCGGGTTCATCGGGCTGGAGCTGTACGAGGGCGTCGACCCGGACGGGGCGCGGGCGGCGCTCGACTCGCTCGACCGGCTGGCGGTGCTCGTCGAGGTGGTCGACGACCTCGGACCCGTCGCCCACCGAGCCCTGCGCGCCAAGCTCCGCAGGACGAGCAAGAAGAACCGCTAGGAAAGGTTTGAGCAACTGCTCAAATCCGTCTACCCTCGTGTTTGAGCACTTGCTCAAACACGAGGAGGTCCTGTGCCGCGGCGACGAGCGCTGTACGTGGAGACCGTGATCCGCGCCGACCTCGACGAGGTGTGGCGGCGGACCCAGGAGCCGGGCCCGCACCAGCGGTGGGACCTCCGGTTCACCCGGATCGACTACCTGCCGAAGGCGGCACCGGACGCGGAACAGCGCTTCCGGTACGCGGTCCGCGTCCTGCCGGGGCTCGAGGTGGACGGGACCGGCGTCAGCGCCGGCGAGCGCACCAGGCCCGACGGCTCCCGGACCTCGGCGCTGCGGTTCGCGTCGGAGCACCCGTTGTCGTTGATCCGCTCGGGCGCGGGCTACTGGCGCTACGTGCCGACCGGCGCGGGCGTCCGGTTCCTCACCGGCTACGACTACGAACCCGGCTGGGGCCGGCTGGGCGCGCTGGCCGACCGCCCGTTCCGGCTGCTCATGGGATGGGGGACGGCCTGGTCGTTCGACCGGCTGCGGCTGTGGCTCGAACGCGGCGTGCCGCCCGAGGCGTCGTTGCGGCGGGCGCTGCTGGACGTCGGGACGCGAGCCGCCGCCTGCGCCGTGGCGTGGTGGACCGGCCCTGCCGTGCTCGCCGCCGCCGTCACCGCCGGCGCCCTGCTGGTTCCGCCCTCTCCGACCACCCCGGCCGCCAGGAGGTGCCGGCGGACCCCGCCCGACCGGCGTTCCGCGACCGCACCGGCGACCCTGTCCACCTTGGAGCTCTCATGACCTCGATCTTCCAGCGCGCCCTCGGCGACGACTTCGCCCGGCTGCACCCGCGGCTGCGCCGCCGGTTCGGCTTCGCCAGCGACGACGGCGTCGCCTGCGTCGGCACGGGCGTGATGGACCGGGTCTGGCACGGGCGCGGCTTCACCCGGCCGTTCCTGTGGCTCGGCGCCCAGCGCCACATCCTCCTGCCGGGGCAGGGCGAGAACATCCCCTTCACCATCGAGAACTACCCCTACCGCGACTCGCTGGGCAGGGAGACGGTGACGTTCGTCCGCACCTTCGACCTCGACCGCCCCCGGCGCTGGGACGCCACGATGATCTACAGCCCCGAACGGCGCTCCGTCGTCGACTACCTGGGCACGCACCAGCACGTCGCCGTCGACCTCGACCTGTCCGTGGACGACCGCGGCGCGCTCGTGATCCGCAGCGGCGAGCAGCGCTTCCACGAGGGCCCGCTGCACTTCCGCATCCCCGGCCTGGTGACCGGCACCGCCGTGGTCCGCGAGTCCTACGACGACGAGATCGGCCGGTTCCGCATCGACGTCGAGGTCTCCAACCACCGGTTCGGGCCGCTCTTCGGCTACCACGGCACGTTCACCTGCTCCTACCCCCGCGGCGAACCGGTGCCGGAGGCGATCCGGCCGGTGCGGGAGCAGGCGAGGGTCTGACCGCGGTTCAGCGGGCGTGCGCGGACATGCGGATCGCGAGCTGGGTCCGCGACCGAACGCCGAGCTTGCGATAGGCCCGGCCCAGGTGCGTCTCCACCGTCTTCTCCGTGACGAACAGGTTCTCGGCGATCTGCCGGTTCGTGAGCGCCCCGGCCGCGAGCTCGGCCACCCGCAGTTCCGACGGCGTCAGGGCGGCGACCCCGGTCACCTCGATGCGGGGCATCCGCCCGCCGCCGGTGGCGAGGCCGGCGCGCAGCCGTTCCGCGAGGGCCTCCGCGCCGCACTCCACGGCGATCTCGGCGGCCTCCCTCGTGGCGGCGCGCGCCTCCGCCCGGTCGTCACGCCGCTGGAGCGCGGCGCCGAGGTCGGCCAGCGCTCCGGCCAGCTCCAGCCGCGCCGGGCCTCCGCGCAGCAGGCGCACCGCCTCCGTGAGCGTGGCGACGTCGCCGTCCGCACCCGCCCGCAACGCCATCGCCTCCTGCCGCGGCACGCCGCACGCCCGCGCCAGCCGCAGCTGCTCCGCGACGAGCGCGGCCGCTTCCCCGCGACGTCCCGACTGCCGGTGTGCCTGGGCCGCGTACAGCCGCCACTGCACGTCCCACAACCCGACCACGCCCCACTGTTCGTACAACGTCCTGCACGTCATCGCGTCGGCCAGCAGCGCCTCGTGGTCGCCCCTCGCAGCGTGCAGACGCATCCGCGACTCCAACAACCACGTGTGCAGCGAGGAACGGGGTGGTTCGCCATCGGCCAGCACCCCGTCGTCGAGCACCGCGCGGGCCTCGTCCAGCCTGCCGCGTTCGACGAGCAGGTGGACGCGGGCGGCCTGCAGCGCGGGCAGTGCGACGTTGGGCCGCGGCGCCGCCTGCGTGCCGAGCTCCACGTGCTCGTCGGCCGCCGCCAGGTTCCCGCGCAGCAACGAGATCCGGGCCAGGTAGGCGTGCACGATGCCCACGGCGAACAGCTGCCCGCGTTCCAGGGTGTTGCGCAGCGCCCGCTGGGTGCGCTGCTCGGCCTCGACGAGCCGGTCGGCGACGAGCAGCGTGTTCACCGCGGACCAGATCGCCGACCGCTCCGGCGTGAGCCGGTTGGCGTCGAGCGCCGTCCTCGCCAGCGCGACCGCGTCGTCGGCGGGCCCGCCGGTGAACAGCCCCTCCAACGCCAGGTGCGCGGTCAGCACGGGGTCGCCGTCCTCGGTCGTCGCGCGGAACGCGGCCAGCCGGGCGACGAGCTCGGCGCGTGCGGACAGGTCCGCGCGGGCCACACCGAGCAGCTCCGACACCAGGTCCCGGACGAGCGGGGCGGGCGCGTCCGGCGGCAGCGCGCGAGCGGCCTGCAGCAGCAACGACAGCGCCGCACCGACCTCGCCGCACGCGTTGCGGAACCGCGCCAGGCTGTACCCGCACCGAGCGCGCTGCTCCGGCGTGGCCGCCCACGCCAGCGCCTCGCGCAGGTGGACGTCCGCGTCGGTGTGGGACAGCCGGTGCACCTCGCAGTTGCCCAGCAGGCGGCTGACCTCCGAGCGCACGTCCGCGTCCGGCGGTTCCTGCCGGGCGCGGGCGAGGTAGGTCGCCGCGTCCGGGGGTGACCCGCGCTGCCAGGCCTGCGCGGCGGCGGCCACGAGCACCTTCACCCGGTCCCGCCGCGCCGCGGGCACCGTCCGCAGCACGTGCGAGGCGACCCTCGCCACCGGAGCCCCGGCGGAGGCCAGCACGGCGGCCGCGCGGTCGTGCCCAGCCCCGCGTTCCGCAAGGGGGACCAGCGACAGCACCACGTCCCGCAGGACCACGTGCCCGAACGCGGGAGGGTCGGCGGTGCCGAAGAATCCGTGCCGCACCAGGCGTTCCGCGCAGACCGCCGCCGTGGCGACGTCCACCCCCGCCTGCGTGGCGACCAGGGCCAGCGTCGTGTCGTCGCCCAGCACCGCGACCGCGCGGGCGACCCGTCGCACCTCCTCCGGTTGCCGGCGCAACCGGGCGGCGACGTGCTCCCGGACCGCGTCGGGCCCGGCCGAGGCCACCGCCGCCGCGTCACCGGCGCTGTCGTCCTCGGCCAGCACCCGCACCAGCTCCCGGACGAACAGGGGGTTCCCGGCGGTCGTCACGTGGCACGCCGCGCAGAACTCGTCGTCGGCCCCGGCGACCGCCTCCCTGACCAGCCGCGCCACCCCGGCCGCGGTGAGGCTGCGCAACCGCAGGTGCGCGCAGTCCTCGGCGGCGAGCACGTCGTCGAGCAGGTCGCCGTCCTCGTGCTCACCGCTGCGCGTCGCGACGACCAGCAGCACCGGGACGGAGTCCAGCCGCCGGGCGAGGAAACCGAGGAACCGCATGGAGGAGGGGTCCGCCCACTGCGCGTCGTCGACGACCACCACCTGCGGCCCGCTCTCGGCGAGCGTCACCAGCAGCCAGTACAACCCGTTGAAGAGGCTGAACAACGAGCCCGTCGCACCGTCGCCGAGGTCGAAGATCCGCTCGGTGGCCGCCGCGGCCCCGCTGAACAGCACCCGCCGCCGTTCCTCGTCGGCGGGCAGCACGGGCTCCAGCAGCTGGCGCACCACGCCGAACGCGAAGTCCCGCTCCAGCTCGGCCCCGCGCGCCGACAGCACGGCGCACCCGGCGTCCGCGGCCGAGGCGCGGAACCGGCGCACCAGCGCCGTCTTGCCCATGCCCGCGCCCGCGTCGATGACGACCACCCCGCCCCGGCCCCGCGCCACCGCCTCGACGGCGGCCCGCAGCACGGCTGTCTCGGCGTCCCGTTCGACCAGATCGGGCAACGGGTCGGTGCCTACGGGATGCGAACGCATGACCGAGTTCTAGCGCACCGCGTCCCGGCCCGCGACAGCCGGGCGCACGAGCTGAATTCGAGGGCGGGTTTCGTCCTGCTCCATTCAGTTCTCGGGAAAGGGAGAACGGGTTCTCGTCGCTGTTTTCCGATCACCACCGGTCTCCTCGAGGTCGCCACCGCGCCACGTGACGGTGCTCTTCGCCAGCGTCGCGTGGCACAAGTTCAGCACGAAGAACTCGCACTCGTCTTCGTCGCCGTTCCGCAGTGCCTCGTCGTTGTTCCCGCGCTGAACAAAACCCGGCATTCTGGTTTCCTCGTTTCGTCATCGGCGAAACGAGCGAGAAAAGCAATCCCCGTTGATTTCCCGCTGTCGCTCTTCGCCTGAATGACGCTGAAGAAGGAATGTGCCCCCGACGTCGGGGAAGCCCCTACATGTTCCCCTTCAGTTCGCTGCCGCACACCGCGATGCCGGCCGCCGCGCGCGACTGCTCGTCCTGGTCACCGGTCTCGGACGCGATCGCCAGCGCCTCCCGATGGGCGGCGGGCGCACCGGGACGGCCGGCCGCGCGCAGGGCCTCGGCCAGGCCGTTGAGCGCGTTCGCCTCGCCGTAGCGGTGCCCGGTCGCCCGGAAGATCTCCAGCGCCTCCTCCTGCACGCCGACCGCCTCCTCGGGGCGGCCCAGGTGGACGAGGACCTGGCCGAGGTTGGACAGCGCCGCGGCCTCCCCGTAGCGGTGGCCGAGGTCGCGGAAGTGGGCCAGCGCCTCGTGCAGGTGCGCCGCGGCGGACGTGTGGCGGCCGAGGTGGGTGTAGGCGTCGGCCAGGTTGGTCAGCGCGCTCGCCTCGCCGGCGCGGTCGCCGAGCTCGCGGAACAGGTCCCTGCCCGCGCTCAGGGCCTCGGCGGCGCCCGCGTGGTCGCCCGTCTGGCCCTGCACGGTTCCGAGGTTGGTCAGCACCGACGCCGTGCCGTGCCGGTCGCCCAGCTCGCGGTAGCGGACGAGCGCCTGCCGGAGGTAGCCGACGGAGGCGCCGACGTCGCCCAGCCGGTCCTCGACGATGCCCAGGTGCGACAACGCGCGGGCCTCGCCCGCCCGGTCGGAGCGGTCGCGGTGCAGGCGCAGCGACTGCCGCAGGCGGGCCGCCGCGGGTCCGTAGCGGCCGAGGAGGCGGTGCACGGCGCCCAGGTTCGTCAACGCCCGTGCCTCGCCCTCGCGGTCGCCGGCCAGCCGTGCCGCGCGCAGACCGCCGGTGTGCACGACCAGCGCCTCGGTGTGGTGCCCGGTCTCGAGGTAGCGGTACAGCACCTCGGCCAGGCGCATCGCCTGGTCCGGACGGTCGTGGGCGGACGAGCACAGGTCCATGAGGTTGGGACGTTCGGCGTCGAGCCACGCGCGCATCCGGGCGGGGTCGGCCCCCGGCGCGACGACCCGGCCGGTCGGGTAGACGACGTCGACCGCCGCGGCTGCGGACGTCAGGTAGTGGTCGAGCAGCCGGTCGAACGCGGCGGACCGTTCGGGATCGTCCCGGGCCAGGTCGACGGCGTACGCGCGGAGCAGGTCGTGCATGCCGTGCCTCCCTCCCGGGCCGCGGTCGACCAGGTGCGCCCGGACGAGCACCTCCACCAGCAGGCCCGCCGCGTCGTGGTCGAGGCCGGTGAGCGCGGCGGCGCAGGCCACGTCGAAGTCGCGGCCGGGATGCACGCCCAGCAACCGGAACAGCCGCGCGGCCTGTGCCGGAAGGTGCTTGTAGGACCAGGAGAGCACCTCGCGGACCGCTGCCCGCCCGTCACCGCCGCCGTCGAGCAGCCGCAGCCGCCGCTGCCGGTCACCGAGCTCCTCGACCAGCTCGGCCAGCGCGGTCTCGGGCCGGCTGACCACGAGCTCCGCGGCGACCCGCAACGGCAGCGGCAGGTACGCGCACTGCTCGGCGAGCGCGGCCACCGCGGACGACCCGGAGCGCACCCGGTCGCCGATCAGCCCGCGCAGCAGCACGACCGCGTCGCCCCGCCGCAACGGCTTGAGGTCCAGCCGCCGCGCGCCGTGCACCGCGACCAGGCTCGCCAGGCTGTCCCGGCTCGTCACCACGACCACGCACGACGGCGTGCCGGGCAACAGCGGCCGGACCTGCTCGACCGTCGCCGCGTTGTCCAGCACGACCAGCAGCCGCCGGTCGGCCACCTCGGTCCGGTACCGGGCCGCCCGCGCGTCCACGTCGGCCGGGACGGCGGCACCGGTGACCCCCAGCGCCTCCAGGAAACCGCTCAGCACGTCCGCGGCGCTCACCGGCTTGCCGGCCTCGTAGCCGCGCAGGTTCGCGTACAGCTGGCCGTCCGGGAACCCGGCGCGCAGCCGGTGTCCCCAGTGGACGGCCAGCGCGGTCTTGCCCACTCCCGCCGTTCCGCACACCGCGACCACCGTCGTCGCCGCCGGGTCGCGGTCCGCGAGCATCCCGTCCAGGACGGCCAGTTCCGTTGCGCGGCCGAGGAAACCGGACGCGTTGGCGGGCAGCTGGGCGGGCACCGGACCGACGCCGCGGGGGACCGGTGCCAGTTCGTCGAGCAACTCCGCGTGGGCGGCGACGAGCTCCACTCCGGGGCCGATCGCCAGTTCCTCCCGCAGCACCCGCCGGGCGCTGTCGTAGACGGCGAACGCGTCCGCCCGGCGGCCGGCCGCGGCGTAGGCGCGGACGAGAAGTGCCTGCGCCGCCTCGTCCAACGGGTGGCCGGCCGCGTGCTCCACCAGCAGCGGCACCACGTCCACCGCCCGGCCCAGCCCGATCACCGCCTCGGCGTGGGCGAGCAGCGCGCCGCGGCGTTCACCCAGCAACGCGACGACCTTCGCGTGCCCGGTCAGTCCGGGGTGGTCGGCGAACGGCCGCCCCTGCCACAGGGCAAGCGCTTTCCCGAGCAGGTCCGCGACCTCCTCCGCCGCACTCGTCCTGCCCGCGGCCGCCACGAGGGAGCGGAACCGGTCCACGTCGACCTCGTGGTCCGGGACGTGCAACGCGTACCCGTTGCCGGCGAACGGAATGCTGGTGCTGCGCGCATAGCGGTGCCGGTCGGGGTCGAACAGCCGGCGCAGGTGCTTGACGTGCGTCTGGATCACGTTGGTGGCACTGGGCGGCGGGTTCTCGCCCCACAGCGCGTCGACCAGGTCCGCGCGGGACACCACCCGCCCACCGGCGAGGGCGAGCAGGCCGAGCACGGCGCGCCGTCCCGCCGGACCGAGGTCGATCTCCCGGCCGTCCCGCCAGGCCCGCACCGGGCCGAGAACCTGGACGCGCACCAGCACCCCCCATGCCACAACCATGCTGGCACAGGCCGTTCGACCGCGGCAACGGGGTGAACCTGGTGGCACGCGGCCGGTTCAGTCTCCGTCCAATCTGCGTCCAGACCTCCCGGGCAGCGTCAGCGGTGTCGGTTCCCGAACCCACTGGAGGTGCTCCGGATGATCCGGCAGCGAAGACTGACAGCGGCGCTGGCGGTGGTGGCAGCCGTCTTCTCCCTCGCGGTGGTGCCTGCCGCGACCGCGGCCGCACCGAACCTCGCCACGATCGGCGCGGCCGGACCGCACGCCACGCGGTTCGGGACGAGCGGTCCGAAGGCCCTCGCGAACGTTCCCGACGACCAGGTCAAGTGCGGGGTCGACGGCTGGAAGCCCACGTGGAGCCCGAAACCGACGGTCAACTTCGGGCTCAAGATGCAGTGCAACGGCAGATGGGTGCGCGGAGTCGTGCACCTCTACCTGTACTACCGGTTCAGCCAGAGCGACACCTGGACGCTCGCCGCCAGGAACGAGTTCATCCCGCTCCCCGGCGGCGACAGCTCGACCCTTGTGCTGCAAGGGCTCTCGCACACGCTCACGCCGTGCTTCCCGGCCTACTGGTACGGCCAGATCTACGTCGAGGCGACCTTCTACGCCGGCAGCCCGCTGACCGACTGGGCGTGGTTCGGCACCTCCCTCCCCGACCCGTTCCTGACCTGCTGAGGTGACGATGACCATCCGACCACGCCTGATCGGGCGCCTGGTCGCGGCACTGGCCGCGGTGCTCGTGGTGACGGCCGCTCCCGCCGGCGCCGCACCGGGAACCGGCGACGCGTTCCGCGCCGGTCCGGCGGTTCTCGTCGTGCACGGGCAAGCCCCGGACGTGCGGGTGCAGGCGACCCCGCCGCAGTCGTTCTGCTACGTCGGCGTCGCCTGGCCCGCCGCGATCGGCGCCGACTGGAAGGCCACCGCCACCTGGGGGCTCGACTGCCGCAGCCTCGCCGACCCGAACGCCCCTGCGCCGGACATCTTCATGGTCCTGATGGACGTGCACATCTACCAGGGCGTCTACAGCCCGTGGCACGAGGGGACCGAGGTCGCCCACGTGTCCTGCTCCAGCGGGTCCGGACCGAAGCCGACGTGCTCGGCGACGACCCCGGCGGCACTGGAGTTCGGCGTCCCGTACTTCACGAAGCTGCGCGTCCAGGTGGCCCTCAACGGCGGCAGCAACCCGGTGGGGGAGTTCTACACCGAGTCCATCCGCCGCACGTGACCCGCCGCTCCGCTTCCCGACTCCTTGGAGGTACACCGTGTCCCACCGCGTCCGCACCGCCGTCTCAGCCGCCGTCCTCGCGGTGACCAGTGCCGCGGCACTCGCCGTGACGGCGGCTCCGGCGTCCGCCGCCCCCGCGGGGGAGGGCGCCACGTTCACCGTGACGCTGACCAGGACGGCCGCCGCCGGCCTGGGAGCGCAGGAGGTCATCACGTGCGGCGGATCCGTCGGCTACCCGTGGGTGCTGGGCATCGACGTGCGCGTCGACGTCTTCGCGAGCTGCGACGCCCCCGTGGACCTGATCAGCGTTGCCGCCGGCGTCGAGGCGGACGGGGTCCTCGTCGCGGACAACGGCGGCACGAGGGCCGCCACCAGCTCCCACAGCGTCGCCTCGACCTACCAGTGCCTCGGCACGACCAAGACCTATCGGGGTGTGGGCGTCGTGACGTTCACGAAGTACGGCTACCAGGGTTCTCCGCTCACGATGGGCGGGGCGACGCCCCGGATCACGCTGAGCTGCTGACCTGACGTCGGACAGGCCCGCGCCTCACGGGGCGCGGGCCTGTCCGTTGCGCGACGGGTCCATCACGACCTGGGCGACCTGGTCGAGGTAGAAGTCCGGGGTGTCGTCCAGGTGGGCGAGGATGCGCGGTGCGAGCCAGCCCAGACCGTCCACCTGCTCCCGCAGCAGGCGCTTCTGGCCCTCGACGTCGCGGTGGTCGACGTCGAAACCGGCAGCGGGGAAGGAGAACATGGCCATCGCGCGGGTGGCGTCCCGGATGGGGCGCAGGGCGGCGGAGCGGCCGGTGTGCTTCTCCCGGTTCTCGAGGAACCAGCGTTGGGAACGCTGTAGAACGCGAGCACGAGCCCGAGGTGGCGGATGTACCGCTCCCGCGGTCCGAAGACCGCCGCGCGCAGCGTCGAGTGCAACCCGCCGGCCCCGACCACGAGGTCGAAACGGCGCCGGCCGCCGCTCGCGAACGTCACGTCGACCCCGTCCGCGTCCTGGGCGAGGCCGGCGATCCGGTCGCCGAACACGTACTCGACGGTGTCGCGGGTGTCGTCGTAGAGCACCTGGGACAGGTCGCCGCGCAGGATCTCGATGTCCGAGACGTACCCGTCCCCGCCGCCGTCGTCGTCGGCGCGGTAGGTCTCCAGCGCGGTGTCGGCCTTGGCGGCGTTGGTCGCGCCTGCCACCAACACCCTGCTGCCGCTCATCGCGACCCCCCGAAAACGCTCGTACGGACAACCGCGTGGGTCCCGTCCGGTGTGGACGGTTCGGCGTCAGCGCGGGTCGTGCAGGACGAGCGGCAGTGCGGACACGCAGGCGACGGCGACGAGCACGCCCACGAGCGCCAGGACGAGCGGCCTGCTCGCGACCAGACCGCGGTCGCGGCCCAGCGCGACCAGCGTCGCGGTGGCGGCGGCGGTGCAGACGGCGGGAACGACGGCCAGTCCCCACCCCTGGCGCACCGCGACGTGGAGCAGGAACAGGAAGCAGGCCGCGGACGAGAGCGTGGTGCGGGTCCACGCGAGGTTCGTGCGTTCGGGCTGCAGTCCGTTGTCGCGGTTCACCCCGCGATCACCAGCACGGCGCCCACCAGGGCCAGCAGCAGGACGCCGGTCGCGAGCACCGGCACCATCGTGCTGCGGGGGAGGGGTTCCCCCGCCCTCATGGCGCGTTGGACGCGGTACCAGCGCGGGAAGCTCGTGGCGGCCACCGTCGCCGCCAGACCGATGCAGGCCGCCGCGAGCACCGTCGTGCCGCCGGGGAGCTCGAACGGGGGCAGGAGCTGGCGCAGGCCGACGCCGGCGGCCAGCAGGCCCAGTGCGGTGCGGATCCACGCGAGGAACGTGCGTTCGTTGGCCAGCGTGAACCGGTAGTCGGGTTCGGTGTCCGGTGGTCCGGCCGACATCGTTCCCCCTCGTCTCTCCCGTGTGGTCGGTCGTGGTCGCCCCCAGTCTGCGGGAGCCGGTCCCCGCCGCACGAATCGACCGGTGCCGGCCTCGGAACCTCCTCCGCACACCCGCGACGATTTTGAGGAACGGTCGTTCTTGACTGATCGTTCCCGAAAAGGCTACGGTGGGCGCATGGGACGAAGAAGGTCATTCGACGTGGACGAGGCCGTGGAGGCGGCGGCGGACCTGTTCGCCCGCCGTGCCTACGACGGCGTCTCGATCGACGACCTCGTGACTCGGCTCGGCGTGCACCGCAACAGCCTCTACGGCGTCTTCGGCAGCAAACGCGGGTTGTACCTGGCGGCGTTGCGCCGCCACGTCGACCGGGACGTCCGGCCGTGGCTCGCCCGGCCGGACGACGCGCCGCCGTGGGACCTGCTGCTGGTCGCCGCGGTGGACCGGGCGCCGGACGACCCCGAGGTCGCCGAGCTGGTGTCGTCGGTCCTCGCCGACGTCGACGCCGCGACGGGCGACCCCCGCGCCACCGACGTGCTGGTGGGGCGGTGGCTGCGCCGGCGCGCGGAGGTGTCCGAGTCCCACGACGACGTTCCCGACCTCGACGACGCACCGCAACCGGTGCCCGGTAAGGAGATCTGACGTGGCAGTGATCAGCGTGCAGGGACAGGACCTGGTGGTGGAGATGGAGGGACTGGACAAGCTGTGGGCGTTGAAGAGCAGGCTCACCATCCCGCTGGCGCACGTGCGGGGCGCCACTGTGGACCCGGGAATCCTCGGTGAGCCCAAGGGGATTCGGGCGCCCGGCACGCACGTGCCCGGTGTGATCACGGCGGGCACGTTCCACCAGGACGGCGAGAAGGTCTTCTGGGCGGTCCGCGACGCGAAGAAGGCCGTGGTCGTGGAGCTGAGCGACGAGCGCTACACCCGGCTCGTGGTCGAGGTCGACGAGCCGCGCGAAGTGGTGGCCATGGTCGAGAAGGCGACGCGCCGATGAGGATCAGGCTCGCGGTCGCCCTAGCGGCGGCGGTCTCCACCACGGTGGTCGCGGCCCCGCCCTTCACCGCCGTCGCGTCGGCGATCGGGCCGTCGAGCGGCCGGCACGAGTCCGCGGCCCTGCTGCCCGCGCACGACGAGGAGGTGTCCTTCGTCGTGGACGGCACGACGACCCACGGAACGCTCCACGTGCCGGCGCGGCGCCGCGGCGAGCGCCTGGCGGCGGCCCTGCTGCTGCCGGGCAGCGGTCCGACCGACCGCGACGGCAACCAGCCCCCGTCGCTGACGCCGAACACCTTGCGCGACCTCGCGACCGCGCTGGACCGCGACCGGGTCGTGACGCTGCGGTTCGACAAGTACGGAACCGGCCGCACCGGCCTGGGCGCGTACGCCGGACGGCCCCAGGACCTCGACTACCCGGCTTTCGTGCGGCAGGCCGCGGCGGCACGCGACCTCCTCCAGGGTCGCGCGGAGGTGCACCGGCACCGGGTGGCGCTCATGGGGCACAGCGAGGGCGGTATGACGGCACTGGTGCTCGCCGCGGACGCCCCCGCCCGGCATCGCGCCGCCGCACTGGTCATGCTGCAACCCCAGTCGTTGCGGCTGCTCGACGTGCTGGCCATGCAGCTGCACGACCAGATCCGGCAGCTCGTCGACGCCGGCCAGCTGTCCCCGGAGGACGCCGCCGTCGTGGACCGCGCGATCGACACGGCCGTCGCGGACCTGCGCGCCGGTCGCCCGGTCGACACGACGGCCATGCCGGCGCCGCTCGCCGCGCTGTTCGGGTCGCTGGCCGGGCCGAGCCGGAAGTTCGTGACGACCGACGACGCGGTGTTCCCGCCCGACGTCGCCCGTCGCCTGCCGCGGATGCCCGTGCTCCTGACGTGCGGCGAGCTCGACGTGCAGGTGCCCTGCCACACCACGGACCAGCTCGCGTCCGTCGTGGGTCACCGGGTGGTCCTGCCCGGTGTCGGCCACTCGATGACCACCGCCGACGGGACGCTCTCGCCCGTGCTGACCGGGCAGCTCCGCGCCCTGCGGTGGTGAGGACGCTCCATTCGAGACGGACGCGGGTTCCGCGTCTCGAATGGAATGCGCTTTCCGGGTGTTACCCGGTCGAAGCCTCCGTTCAGGCGTAGAGGGGACTCGGCGTGTGTGGGTTGATGAAGGGGCAGTGCGGCTGTGCCGTCGGGCGTCGCCGCTCGCGCTGAACTCGACCTCCCGGGGGAGACCTGACGTGGCGGCACGCCGAGCACTCGTCCTGATGCTGACCACGGTCACGGTGGGCGTGCTGATGACCGCACCGGGCAAGGCCGCCGCCGCGGGCAACCCGTGGACCGGGGTCGACGGCGTCACGGCGCGGTCGGAACGGCAAGCCGGGTTCACCCTCGACCGTTCGGCGCTGGCCGCCGGTCTGGCCGGAACCGGCACCGTCGAGACCGTGCTGCCGACGCCCGCGGGCACGTTCGAACGGTTCGCGCTCGTGGACACGCCGGTGATGGAGCCGGGTCTCGCGGCGCGGCACCCGGAGATCAGGACGTACGCGGGCAGGGGCCTGGACGACCCGACCGCGTCCGTCCGCGCGGACCTGACGCCGCTGGGGTTCCACGCCTCGGTGCGGTCGCAGCGCGGACAGTGGCTGGTCGCCCCGCAATCCCGTGGCGACCGGAGCCTCTACGCCAGCTCTTTCGAGCTGGGCCCGGCCGAACCGTTGCGGGAGGCCGTTGCGGCGTACGCGCCGCAACGGTCACGTCCCGCCGGCGCCGGGAGAACAAGCCCGGTCGTGCAGCTTCGCACCTACCGGCTCGCGATGATCAGCGACCCGTCCTACGCGCGGTACTTCGGCGCGGAGAACGTGGTCGCCGCGAAGGCGGCCCTGGTCAACCGGATCGCGCAGATCTACGAGGACGAGCTGGCGATCCGGTTGCTGATGGTCGACGGCACGGACCGGCTCAACCTCAGCACGGACGCCCTGGCGACCGGGCCGGACGGTCCGTGCGGCTCCGCGCCGTGCTTCTCGCCCGGGGAGCTCCAGCAGTGCGTGACCGGAACCCTCGGCCGCGCCGCGACGGTGCTGGGGCAGCTGATCGGCGCGAGCAACTACGAGATCGGACACGTGGTGCTGGGCGTCCGGGGCGGTGGCGGGGGAGTGCCCGGCGTGGGCGGCCCCGACAAGGCGGCGGCGTGCACCGGCATCGCCACACCCGCCGGTGATTACTTCGCCGTCGACTACGTGGCGCACGAGGTGGGACACCAGTTCGGCGCCGAGCACACCTTCGACGGCACCCAGTTCGGGTGCGGCACCGGGCAGCGCGTCGCCGGGTCCTCCTTCGAGCCCGGCAGCGGGTCGACGATCATGTCGTACGCGGGCATCTGCCAGCAGGACAACGTCCAGCGCCACAACGACCCCTACTTCTCCCACCGCACCCGCGCGGAGATCGCCGCGTTCACCTCGCCGTTCCCGTGGAACCTGGACGAGGTGCAGAACGCGTCGCTGCGGGACTTCGGCAGCGGCGACTCGTTCACGCTGACCTACGACGGCCGCAGGTCCGCGCCCGTCACCCACGCCGGCTACACCCGGGAGGCGATCAAGGCGGCCGTGGAGTCGGTCCTGCCCGCCGGTGGACAGGTCGAGGTCGCGGGCCTCGGGGACAACGTGAACCGGCCGACCCCCTTCGACACCACCGGTTTCCAGGTCACCTTCGGCGGAACCCTGGAGGGGGTGGACGTTCCCGCGCTGGGCATCGACGTCACCGGGGCGTCCGGCTGGGTCGGCGAGACGACCAAGGGCGGCCCGCAGGTCAACGAGGGCCACCTCGTGCAGCCCACCCGCAACCACGCGCCGCTCGTGAGGATGCCCGCGCGCCGCACCATCCCGGCACGCACCCCGTTCGCCCTGACCGGCCACGCCTCCGACCCCGACGGCGACCCGGTCACCTACCTGTGGGAGCAGGACGACCGCGGCGGCGAGAACGGCACCGCGTTGGTGGACAACCACAAGACCGACGGCCCGCTGTTCCGCGTGTTCGGCACCGCGGCCGTCGTCAGCGCCGAGGACGCGCTGAAGTACCACTCGCCGGGCGCCAACGCCGTGAGCACCGACCCGCGCCGGGTGTTCCCCGACCTCGCGCAGATCGCGGCGAACAACACCAACGCGCGCACCGGCCGATGCCCGGCCGCGCCGCCGCCTCCGGCACCGGAGACCGGCTTCGACACCAACGTTCCCGCCGGCCTCGTCGACTGCTACTCGGAGTTCCTCCCCACCGCCGACTGGGTCGGTGTGGACGGTGCGCGCACCCTGCACTTCAAGCTCACCGCCCGCGACGGCAGGCAGGGCGGCGGCGGGGTCGGCAGCGCCGGCACCGAGCTCGTGGTCGCGCCGGGCACCGGACCGTTCCTGGTGACCTCCCAGGCCTCCCGCGCCACGTACCGCGGCGGATCGTCGCAGCGCATCACCTGGGACGTGGCGGGAACGGCGAAGGCCCCGGTGAACGCGGCCGCAGTCCGGATCACGTTCTCCACCGACGGCGGACGGACCTTCCCGCACGTGCTCGCGTCCGTCACCCGCAACGACGGGGCCGAGACCGTGCGGTTGCCGCAGGTGCGGACCGACCGGGGCCGGATCGGGGTCGAGGCCGTCGGCAACGTCTTCTTCGATCTCAACGACGCCGACCTGACGATCACCGGCTGAGCGGGGCTGGTTGGATGACGCCGTGCACTACACCGAGGTGGAGCGAACCGTCCGCGAGCTCGTCGCGGGAGCGGATGACGGGCAACGGCACCGGTTCGGCGCGGAGACGGTCGTCCGGCTGACGACGGGGGACGACCTCGCGGACGCGGCGGAGGCCGAGTTCGACGACGACGCCCGGCAGGCGTTCGAGCAGGCGTGCGCCGATCCGGCGGGAAGCACACCGGAGCAGCTGCGCGCGTGGCTGGACACCATCGACGGGGGCATCCTGTCCGACGGCGACATGGAACCGCAGGTGCTGTGGGCGCTGGAGGCGTTGGAGCATTGGGCCGGGTTCCTCGCCGGCCGCGATCCCGAGCTCGTCGCGCAGCTGGCGATCCGCGGGCTGGAGGCGGTGGACCACGAGGTCTCCGCGTCCCTGGACGACTTCCTCGCCTCGCCGGAGATGGCGGCGGAGTTCGCGCGGATCGAGGGGCACCTGCGCCCGGCGGCCAAGGCCTGACGCGCGTCAGGCCCCCTCCTCGACGACGAGCCGCAGAACCGTGGCCAGCCACAGCAGGTCCTCCGTGGCGTCCGGCGCGCTGCGCCGTCCGTTCACGCGGCCGACGAGGCTGCGGTACCGCTCCGCGTCCGCGGCGATCCCCGATTCCAGGGACAGCAGCACGGCCCTGAGATCGGTGTCCCCGAACAGATCGGAGACCAGGTCCGCCGCGGCGGTGGTGCCGGGACGGACGTCCCGCGCCCTGGCCCGCGCGACGGCGTCCACGACCTGGCGGGCCCACCAGATGGCCGCGCCGGGCGGTGCCTCCCGTCCCGGTGCCGCGGTGTTCAGCTCCAGGAACGTGCCGAGCCGGGTGCGGAAGTCCTGGTCCCGCACCAGCTCGGCCAGCTCGATCCAGGCGTCCACCTGGTCGGGCGCCGGGTCGTCCGGCAGGTCGATGCGCAGTGCGCGCACCCGGTCGCGCAGCGCGGGGTCGATGTCGAGGCGGTCGAACACGTCCGCCTTGAAGTCGTCGATGATCTGGGCGCGTTCGGCTGCCGACAGCCGGGCCAGGCGGTTCATCAGCGAGGTCTCCTCGAGGGTGGGTCGTCGTCGGGCCACAGTGGACAGAACGGCTCTGCTCACCTTGAGCGCGCGGATCTGCGCGTCGATCGCGGTCACCTGCGCCGCCGCGACCTCGGCGACGGTGTCCCCGCGTTCGAGCACCCCGCGCACGTCGTCGAGCCCGAGACCCAGCTCGCGCAACGTGCGGATCAGCTCGACCCGGAGCACCGACGCGGCGTCGTAGAGCCGGTAGCCGCTCGCCGAGCGGCCGGCCGGCGTGATGACGCCCTCGTTCGACCAGAAGCGCAGGGTGCGGGCCGAGAGGCCCGTGCGGCGCGCCAGCCGGCCGATGGTGAGCAGGTCGCTGCGTTCGTCCATGAGGGCAATCCTGGACTTTGCAGCCGCTGGAAGGTCAAGAAGCGCAGCCTGACCCTGGCAGGAGCAGGAACAACGGGGAGAGGCACCACCGCCTGAGCGCGGTTGGCGTTCCGGACATGGACGCCACCGGGCCCGCGAACGCGGCAGAAAACCCCCTCGGTGCCTTTCTGCGGGCACGCCGCGAGCTGGCCGACCCGGCCGAGATCGGGGTGCCGCCGATCGGCCGCCGGCGGACGCCGGGCCTGCGCCGGGAGGAGGTCGCGACGCTCGCGGGCATCAGCGCGGCCTACTACACCCGCCTCGAACAGGGCCGGGACGCCAACCCGTCGCCGCAGGTGATCGAGGCGCTCGCGCACGTCCTCGGCTTGGACTCCGAGGCACGCGCCTACCTGCGCGGGCTGGTGGCCGACGCGCCCGCGTCCCGGCCCGTCCGTCCCGCCGAAGCCGTCTCGCACCGCCTCACCCAGCTGCTCGACCGCTGGAGCGGCGAGGCGGTGATCGTGGTCGGCCGGTTCCGCGACGTCCTGGCCGCGAACGCGCTGGCGGTCGCGCTCAACCCCGGCTACCGGCCCGGCCGCAACCTG